>JANNDD010000907.1:0-20511 GCA_031387365.1 Armatimonas sp.
GCTCTGGTGCTCACCGACCGTGAGGACTATCTCTCGAATCTCTGTAATAACCTCGCCTACTCGCTCGCTGTCGAGAAGCTTCTTCAAGTGGCGATCCCGCCCAAGGCCGATTATATGCGTGTCTTGCTCAACGAGCTAGAGCGGATTGCATCGCACTGTCTGTGGCTGGGAACGCACGCGCTGGATATCGGCGCGATGAGCATGTTCTTCTACACCTGGCAGGACCGCGATAGAGTCTTGGAGCTAAAAGAGCACCTGTCAGGTGTGCGCACAAAGACGAGCTGGATCTGTCCGGGCGGTCTGCGTGGCGATGCACCGCAGGGCTGGCTGGAGCGCGTCCGCGCGTTTTTAGACTACTTCCCCGCCCGCATTGAACTCTACGAGGGGCTGTTGACCAACAACCCCATCTGGATTGAGCGCACCCGTGGCATTGGGATACTCAGCGCCAACGAAGCCATTGCGTTTGGAATGGCCGGCCCGAGCCTGCGAGCGAGTGGCGTCGCCTTTGATCTGCGCAAAAGCAACCCCTACTCCCGCTACGAGGAGTTTGATTTTGATATCTGCGTGGGACAGTACGGCGATGTCTACGACCGCTACCGGGTTCGCATGGCGGAGTTCTGGGAATCACTTAAGCTCTGCAATCAGTCCTACACAAAAATCGTCGAGATGGGCGAGAAAGCCCCTGTACGTACGGCGGACCGTAAGATCGCCCCGCCCCCCCGTGCGGAGCTAGATACTTCGATGGAGGCGCTGATTCACCACTTTAAGCTCTTCACGGAAGGCTACCACCCGCCCGTCGGAGAGGCGATTGGTGCGGTTGAAGGGCCGCGTGGTGAGAAAGCCTACTATATCGTCAGCGACGGCTCCAACAAGCCCTATCGTGTGAAGATCAAGGGGCCAAGTTTTTATAATCTCCAGGCGCTCCCCAAGATGTGTGAGGGGCGCATGGTCGCTGATGTCGTAGCTATCATCGGCTCGATTGATATTGTTCTGGGAGACATAGATAGATGAGTGCGAGTCCGACGACAGCGAGTACGGTAGAGGAGCGTGAGGCAGCCTACTGGGATAAGATTGCCTCGGAACTGACGGACGATGATCTCCGCAGGCAAACTGTTGAATCAGGGGCAGATACTCAGTCTCGTCTTGAGCTCCTCGGTGATATCAAAGGCAAGAAGATCCTAGACATTGGTTGTGGTACAGGACTATGGAGTGTCTTTCTCGCCCAGCAGGGGGCCGAAGTGTGGTCTGTGGATATCTCCCCAGGAAGTGTACGTGCCACTGAGCGCCGCGCTAACGTCCAGGGTCTCTCAGAGAGAGTGCATTGCTCGGTGCAGTCCGCGGTTGAACTTGACTTTCCCGATGGCTTTTTTGACGCTGTGCATGGCCAGGATATTATTCATCACCTTGATCCAACCGAGTTTGGCAAAGAAATGGCGCGTGTTCTGGGGCCTCATGGCTGTGCTGTTTTCAGTGAAAACTGTGCCAACGATCCCCTTTTGATGTTTGCACGAAATTATCTGTGTGGGCGTTTTGGTATCCCAAAGTGGAGCTCCGACGATGAGTACCCTCTGACCCGAGATCGTCGAGCACTTTTTGTGAAGCCTTTCGCACGTTCTGAGTTTCGTTACCCAGACTTTCGTTATTGGCACTACCTTGATGCTAAGCTATTTCAGTACAAAGTAAAACCGATCAATCTGTTTTGTCTCGGAATGGATAAGTTTATCTATACAGCACTCCCTTTTCTGCGACAAAATTCTTATCGGCAGATGGTTTTTGCTGCGGATCCAGTAAAGTAGGAAGTTATCTTGGGAAAATTTACCGACAACGATAGAGCACGACTTGATGAGCTGATCTCGCGCTACCCAACCAAGAAGGCGGCATTACTACCCGCACTGTGGGTGGCACAGGAAGTGTACGGTGGTTGGCTGCCGCCTGAGGCCATGGAAGAAGTTGCAGTGCACTTAGAGCTGCCCACGGCAGATGTGCAGGGCGTGGCGACATTCTACACGATGTACAACAAAGAGCCGCGTGGCCAGCATGCTATTGAGATCTGCCACAATGTGAGCTGCATGGTGCTGGGAGCCGAGCAGCTGATTCAGCACTGTGAGCGTAAACTGGGTGTCTCTGCGACGGGGGGGACAACGCCTGATGGAGTCTTTACGCTCGCCCGAGTGGAGTGCCTTGGGGCCTGTTGCAACGCGCCGGCCGTTCAAGTTGGCGGCACATACTATGAGAATGTTAGTTTTGATCAAATGGACGCTCTGATCGCGAAGCTCAAGAGTGCTCCCAGTGAGGTTATGAGTCCACCTCAGGCGGCAATGCCAGAAATGAGGGAGTTCTAAATGAGCGAGCAACCCCAGCTTTTGTATAAGCATCGCCATGTGCCAGGTATCAACACGATTGACGTCTGGTGTCAGCACAGCGGCTACGAGAACTTCAAAAAAGCACTTGTTATGGAGCCCGATGCCGTCATTGAGGAAGTCAAAGTCTCTGGTTTGCGGGGGCGTGGTGGGGCGGGCTT
Organism: Armatimonas sp.; assembly: GCA_031387365.1. Classification (GTDB taxonomy): domain Bacteria; phylum Armatimonadota; class Armatimonadia; order Armatimonadales; family Armatimonadaceae; genus Armatimonas. The sequence continues at coordinate 2,522 of JANNDD010000907.1, forward strand.
TCCGACGCATATCAAGTGGAACGCCGTCCCAAAGAACCGGGATGTTGAGCACTATTTAATTATCAATGCGGATGAAGGGGAGCCAGGAACTGCCAAAGATCGAGATTTAATGAATGGCCTGCCACACTTATTAGTAGAGGGCTGCTTGATTTCGATGCACGCGATTCGGGCGAGCAAGTGCTATATTTACATCCGGGGTGAGTACATTGAACCCTGGAAGAGTGTTCAGAAGGCGATTAACGAGGCCTATGCCAAGGGATTCTGCGGCAAGAACGTTCTGGGGTCGGGGCTGGATTTTGATATCTACACGCATCTTGGAGCGGGGGCCTATGAGTGTGGTGAAGAGTCCGCGCTGATGAGTAGTCTCATGGGTGAGCGTGGGATGCCGCGCATGAAGCCACCCGCAGCGCCTCTACCAATGATCTCGGGAGCATGGAAGCGGCCCAGTGTCGTTAATAATGTCGAGACGGTCGCAACTCTCCTGCCGATTATTGAGATGGGTGGGGCTGAGTACGCGAAAATCGGCTACGGCTCGCCGCGCTCACGAGGCACCAAGCTGTTCTCCATCTCGGGGCATGTAGAGAAGCCTGGCGTGTATGAAATAGTCTTAGGGACGCCCTTTAGTGAAGTGCTAGAGCTTTGTGGCGGGGTTCGAAAAGGGCACACGCTCAAGACTTATATTCCGGGTGGCTCGTCAATGGGCTTCGCGCCTCCTACTCCGCTGGACTATCCGTTTGACTACGAGGGCATTCCGGCCAATACGAAAACGCTTGGCCTAGGATCAGGGGGGCTGATTATCTTCGACGAGACGACACCTATCGTGCCAATTACACAGCGCCTGGTAGATTTTTATCACCATGAGAGCTGTGGTAAGTGCACCCCCTGCCGGGAGGGGCTCAACTGGCTTCATAAAATCTACGGACGTATTATGGCCGGAGCAGGTAAAGAGAGCGACGTTGATCTGATCTGGGATATCTGTGATAGTATCCGAGGCAAGAGCTTCTGTGCTTTAGGCGAAGGGGCAATTTGGCCCGTAATGACGAGCTTATTGCTCTTTAGGGATGAGTATCTTGCCTACATCCGAGGTGGGAAGGACGCGATGGCCGACTTAAATACCATTGGCCTTGATACAGTAACAAGGATTAAGGGGGCACTATGATTAAAGGGCAAAAAGTAATGGTGGTGATGCCCGCCTATAATGCCGCAAAAACTCTTGAACAGACAATTTCTGAGATTCCTAGTGATGTTGTTGATGAGATTCTATTGGTAGATGACTGCTCCAAAGACGAGACAGTTGAGGTTGCAAAGCGCTTGGGAATCCCCTATGTGGTGCACACGAAGAATCGTGGCTATGGTGGCAACCAGAAGACCTGCTATACCGAAGCACTTAAACGGGGAGCTGATATCGTTGTAATGTTGCATCCTGACTATCAATACACGCCTAAGCTTATTGGTGCGATGGCATGGCTTGTTGGGTCTGGTGAGTTTGATGTGGTTCTTGGTTCTCGAATTCTAGGTAGTAGCGCATTAAAGGGAGGAATGCCTTACTGGAAGTACGTGGCCAATCGCTGGCTCACTGGTATCGAGAACATGCTTTTGGGGATGAAACTCTCTGAATACCATACGGGGTATCGCGCTTTTTCTCGCAAAGTTCTTGAGACACTTCCTCTTGAGGAGAATAGTGATGACTTTGTCTTTGATAATCAGATGCTCGCTCAGACGGTTCGTTTTGGTTTTCAGATTGGAGAGATTAGCTGTCCGACGAAATACTTCCCCGAAGCCTCTTCGATTAACTTCAAACGTTCCGTTATCTATGGTTTTGGTGTGCTTGGTACTGCAGTTTCCTATCGTCTCCATGTGATGGGGGTGAAGCACTATAAAATATTTGAAGATACGGGTAAGAAACTATCTGGCTTGACGAACTAACACCCTTGGAAAAGCTGCTCATTGCGGCTTTTCAGGTTGGTTTTGAGACATGAGTATTGGTCAAAATGAAAATAAATATTCTTAAAAATTTCTTGTTTACTGTAGGAATTCCTATAGTCGTGCTGATTATTGCTCTTATTTTTGTCAATCCATTTTTCGAAGCAAGTATATTTGATGAGTTTTCCTATTATTTTTTAGCTGTATCTTTTTATGAAAAAGGAATAATTGAATACAATCGATGGGGAGCGATGCCTATGATTTTTCAGTGTGTGTGGGCATTTCCTTTTCTGAAAATTCTTGGTGTTTCATTTAAGGCATTGAAAATTGCAAACTTAATTTTTTGCTTTGGGTCTATAGTGTTAACATATTTAATAAGTTGTGAGTACGGCTTATCTTCTAAGCATAGAACAGCATTGGTAAGTTGGGTTGTCTCAGTACCATATTTTTGTCTTTTATCATGGTCATTCATGACTGATTTACCCGCTTTGTTTTTTTACACACTCTGTTTATATATTTCTTTGAGGGTTATCAATACCGATAAGTATTTTATAATAGGTATGGTGCTGGTTTTTATTTTTGGGGTTGTTGGAGGGAGCATAAGACAATCTCTCTGGTTGCCTCAAATTTTTACGTTCTTGTTTTTTGCTTGGAAAAACAGGCATATCCCGTTGAGGTTATTCTGCACCGGATTGTTGTTGTTTTTAACACTGGTTTCATTTTTTTTGATCCATAAATGGTTTTATGGACAACCACAATCGGATGCAAATTTTACAGCTATTGATTTATCCGGCCTCAAGAGCAAATTAAAACTTGGATTATTTGCTATTTATGAGATATTTCTATCACTTTCTTTGTTTTTATTTCCTTTCATTGCAATGTTTAATTTTAATCGGATTTCGACATTGAAATCAAGTTACTATTTAAAGCCGATACTAATAGCTATTGCATTGTTAGTTATGTCAAAACATTGGTCGTTCTGGCCCTACCAAATGGATTTTAGATTTCCATTTCTGAAACCAGAATGCTCATTTTTTGAAATTTGTCATCAAGACAGTGTGATTCCTGATTTTGAGATAAAATTTATAATGAATGTGATTTGTATAATTAATATAAGTGTATTTATATCAGTTATTTCGTTTAAGTCTTTAATATTAAATATTTTAAAGAGGGATAATCTCTTTTTGTTTGCGTTATTGGTGATTGCTAATTTGATAGGGATATTTATTAGGAAAGTATTTTTTCGTGCACCCGCATTTGATCGTTATTTCTTACCATGTCTTTCTCTGATTGCAATTCCTATGATACATAGGATTTCTGAACATAGAAAACATCATGTTGATATTTTCATAATTTTGGGGATTGTTTTTAATCTATGTTGTCTCTGCTCTGATCGTTATTTTTTTGCTCGGTACCGAGCACGTATCGAAGCGGTGCAAGTGTTGTCTAGCCATTATAAACGAGAAGAAATTCTCTCTGGGATGGATTTGGATGGTTTCCATCAGATAGAAAAGAACCATGTTATTGGTAATAGAGAAATGAAAATTGGAATGAAGTATGAGTGGGGGGTAAATTTGAGTATCTTTAATCCAAAGGTATTGATATCTATTGATCGTAAAACTTATGATGGTTTTCATTTTGACCGAGAGATTATCTTTGATTCAGGTTTCCCGCTAGGTAAAGGAGCATTGTTTATATATACTAAGGCTGCAGATAAATAGATATAGTGGGGATATTTTTAATAGAGGTAAGATGATGCTGGGTCTTGAAATATATACATACTACGGAATTTTAATTGGGTTTATTCAATAGATTTGTCCAGTAATATAGTAATATTGCATCTATATATTGCTAATATTTGTTGTGTTGTTTATGTTTATTGCGTTATTTGATTCTGGATATTGACTTTTGTCTTCATTTTTGGTAGCGTATGTTTTTAGTGTTAAATTTTTACATTGCTTTTAGGTGTGTCTATTGATATTCAATATAAAATGAAAGGTTGAATTTGAAGCATGAAAGATGGTAGTATGTGCCGGCCGAGTAGTGGAAATATGTACAACTTGTAATACGTTAGATGAATGAAAATATGAGCGAGAAACGGGAAAAGACACCGCAGGAAACGGCGGACGCGGCAAAGGCCGTGGCGGATCAAAATAAGGCAGTGGCGGCGGGAGTCGAACTGGTGAACCTTGTGGTTGATGGCACTCCGGTCGCGGTACCGAAAGGAACCCTGGTGATTGAAGCGGCGTTCCGTGCAGGAAGCGATGTGCCGTATTTTTGCTATCATCCACGTCTCACCAGTGTCGGGGCCTGCCGCATGTGCTTGGCGAGTGTTGAGCTAGAGATGTTTGGGCAGCGCCGCGCGAGCATCATGGCGACCTGTACGATTCCGTGCTCGGAAGGCATGGTTGTCAAGACCCAGACGCCTGAGGTTAAAAAAGCCCAGAACGGGATTCTGGAGTTGCTGCTTGCCAACCACCCGCTGGACTGCCCGATCTGTGATCGAGGTGGCGAGTGTCCGCTACAGAACATGACGATTTCCTATGGCCCTCCCACTAGCCGTTTCACGGAGGAGAAGCGCCACTATCCCAAGGCCAAGTACATCTCTGATTTTGTGGTTCTTGATCGTGAGCGCTGCATTACGTGTATGCGCTGCACACGCTTCGCTGATGAAATCGCAGGCGATGGCAAGCTCGATATGATCAATCGAGGTGCACAGACCGAGATCGGGCCTTTTATGGGCGCTAGCTTCGACTCCAATTTCTCTGGTAATACCATCGAGATCTGCCCGGTCGGGGCACTTACCAGCCGTCAGTTTAGGTTCAAAGGCCGTCCTTGGGAAGTCAAGTCAGTAGACTCTGTGTGCTCCCAGTGCGGCAATGGCTGTAATATCGCCATTGGACATCGTCTCGGAGAGATTGTGCGGATCAACGGGCGGATCAATGAGGATATAAACGAGGAGTGGACGTGTGACCGAGGCAAGTTCGGCCACGAGTATGTTAATAGTGCAGAGCGCCTGACAACGCCCCTCATTCGTGATCTGGATGGCAAGCTTCAGCCCGCAAGCTGGGATGCCGCGCTGACCAAGATTGTCGAGTCGCTCAAGCACTATAAGCCTCACCAGATCGGAGGCATTGGCTCGACGCGCGCCACGCTGGAGGACAACTACCTCTTTGCCAAGCTGCTCAAAGGTATTGTTGGGGCGGTAAATGTCGGGCATCAGATGCATCCGTATCCCCTGATCCCTATGCAGACGAGTATCGCCGAACTGGAGAGCGCGAACAAAATTATCTCCGTGGGGATGAAACTCGAAGATGATCAGCCGATTGTCTATCTACGGGTCTACAAGGCCACGCGTAAGAACAACGCGAGCTGGATAAAAGCGACGTCAGTTGCCGAAGCGATCGAGAGCTTGAGCGAGGGGGCGGTTCTGCTTCTGCCACACACTCTTTCGACTGCTGACTATGCCGCTGCACAGACTGCGTGCGAAGTAAAGAGCGCTAAGCTCAGTATTCTTCTGCCCGATGCCAACTCCTGGGGAGCCGTGAAAGCGGGAGTGACCAGTGGTGAAATGGAGCAGATTCTCTCCGGTGAGCTGAAAATGCTATACATTATGGGCTCCGACCCGGTTGTGAGGTATCATGACCCGGCAAAAGCGAGAGAGGCCGTGGCGCGGGCTGAGTTTGTGGTAGTGCAGGAGCTCTTTCTCACCGAGACTGCCAAACTCGCTAGCATCGTACTTCCCGCAACTAGCTTTGCTGAGAAAGACGGCACTTTTGTGAATATCGAAGGCCGTGAGCAGAAGATCAAGCAGGCCATCGCGCCGCGCGGTGACTCCCGCCCGGACTGGCGCATACTTGCTGATCTGATGGCTCGCCTTGGAAAACCAATGCCGTACTTCTCGGCGCGAGACATCTACCGCGAGTGGAAAAAGGCTCAAGGGTAGTCAGAGATTATGGATATCTGGCAGCAATTATTCGTCCTGCCGGGCGACAAAATTGAGTGGTGGGCGGAAGTAGTTCGCTCTGTCCTGAGGCTCGTGATAGCACTGGTCGGGGGGTTGGGGTCGGTACCCATTCTCGTCTGGCTGGAGCGGCGGCTTCTGGGCTGGTATCAGGGGCGGCAAGGGCCAAACCGAGTTGGGCCTTTCGGGCTTTTACAGCCTCTTGCGGATGCGCTCAAGCTCATCACCAAAGAGGACATTACTCCCACAAATGTCGATAAAATCCTCTACTACATGGCTCCGGGTGTGGCGCTTGCCCCCGTGATCATGTCGCTGACGGTGCTCCCGTGGAGTAGCTCGCGTGACTGGGGCTCGGTTGCGCCGCGCTTAGACAGCGGAGGGATTTTACTACTGCTGGCCATCGGCTCCATCGAGGTCTACGGCGTCATTTTAGCGGGCTGGTCCTCAAACAACAAATACTCGCTACTCGGTAGCCTACGTGCGGCAAGTCAGGTGATCTCCTACGAGCTGGGCATGGGCCTCTCAATTCTTGCGGTTCTACTGATGGCGGGGCAGGTGAGCACGATTGGAATTGTCCAGCACCAGGGAGTCTTTGAACTTGGTCCTGATGGAGTGAATGGCTACCAAATCGGAGAGTCCGCCTATACTTGGGCACCTCAGGCGATCACCTCGGGCTTCTGGAACTGGCATTTTCTGGCATTTTTCCCACTGGGGCTGATCGCCTGTGGCGTCTATCTCATCTCGATGCTGGCCGAGACCAACCGCGCCCCGTTTGATCTCCCCGAGGCGGAGACCGAGCTGGTGGCGGGCTTTCACACGGAGTACAGCTCCTTTAAGTTCGCGATGTTCTTCATGGGCGAGTACGCCAATATGGGAATTGTCTCCGCGATTGCCATTGTATTGTTCTTTGGAGGTTACCTTGCCCCGTGGGGGCCGCTTGGTCATCTGCCCATGAGTGTGTTTGGGCTACCTGTCTGGGCGAGCTTACCTGGTTGGCTGGTGGACCTGAGCAATACTGGAATCGGGATTCTCTGGCTCGTGATCAAGTGGTTCACGCTGATTGCTTTCTTTATTACAGTGCGCGCGACACTTCCTCGGCTTCGTTATGACATGCTGATGAAGCTGGGCTGGAAGGGGATTATTCCCGTTGCGCTGATAAATCTCTTGTTAATTGCGCTCTCGATGGCAATTCAGCAGACCAAGCTAAGCTGGTTCGGGCACTTTGTTGCTCTGGTTCCTGGCGTGCTGCTTCTTGGAGCCCTCTTTCTGTGGAAAAAATCTAGCTACCAGACTGCAGAAAAAGAAGCGAAGTCAACTGCGCTTGTGCCTGCAGGTGAGAGTTCCAATGTAGCACACCTACCTATTCGACGTGAGCCCGTCACCATGAAGATGGCCCCGAGAGTGAGCGAGGACTAGATAATGTCAGATTTCTGGGCAGATGTAAAACAAATAGCAACCGAGGTGGCAGCTCCATTTAAGGGGCTGGTAACAGTCGGGAGTAAGCTGACGGAGAAAAAAACCACCATTGCCTACCCCGAGTTTCGCCGGCCAATGGGTGTTCGTGCTCGTTGGCGGCATGTTCTCAATCGCTACGATAATGGGATGGAGAAGTGTATCGGCTGCTCGCTCTGTGCGGGGGCCTGTCCGGCCAATGCGATCTTAGTAGTGGCAGCGGAGAACAAAGATGATGCTCGCTACTCACCGGGTGAGCGCTATGCCAGTCGCTATGAGATCAATATGCTGCGCTGTATCTACTGCGGCTTTTGTCAGGAGTCCTGTCCGACCGGGGCCATCGAGCTGAAAGATATCTACGAGCTTGCGGAAGACAGCCGCAAGAAGCTAGTCTATACCAAGGAAATGCTGCTTGTGCCAGACCCTAACCGGGAGAGGGTAGACTAGAATGATACTCTTTTTGATGCTCGCAGTATTTGCGCTTGTGATGGCACTGCTAGTGGTACTGAACCCGAATCCAATCCGCTCTGCGCTGTTTTTGGTACTGAATCTTTTCTGCATTGCGGGGCTGTATTTGCTCCTCAATGCCTACTTCCTCTCCGCAGTGCAGGTGATTGTCTACACGGGCGCAATCATGGTACTCTTTCTTTTCGTGATCATGCTCCTGAACCTTGGAACCCCAGACAAGACTCCTAATAAGCTTAAGATGCAAGCTCCCCTAGCCGTAATCGGGGGGCTGATTGTCGCTGGAGCACTGATCTGGGCAGTGACTAAAGGCACTCCTGCCATAGCGCTGCCCGCTGAACCCATGGTGGGGGGGTATCCACTGGGAAGCCCCCACGGAATCGGCCTGACACTCTACGATTCCAAGAAACCCTGGCTTTTCCCCTTCGAGATGACCAGTATTCTGTTGCTAATTGCTGTGATTGGCTCTGTGGTGCTGGCGCGACGTTCGTATGGCGAGGAGGCAAACAAATCATGAGCATGGCAGAAGTGCCGCTTACTTGGTACCTGATACTCTCCGCGCTGCTCTTCACGATCGGGGTCGTCGGGGTCCTTATCAAGCGCAATCCGATTGTGATTTTTATGTGTGTTGAGCTGATGCTTAATGCTGTCAACCTGACACTAGTGGCCTTTGGCCGCTATTTAGGGGATGCCGGTGGACAGATGCTCTCGATCTTCGTCATGGCGGTCGCAGCCGCAGAAGTGGCGGTGGGGCTCGGAATCCTCATCGCGATCTTCCGGCTCCGCGATAATATCAACGTGGACGAAACCAACACGATGCGAGGATAACCTTGGAATTTCTCCCCTGGATCGTCCCGCTGCTGCCGCTGGTGGGCTTTCTGATCAATGGCCTCTATGGGGCAAAGCTTCCTAAGACCCTCTCGGGTGGTCTGGCGACTCTCTTGCTCTGGGCTGCGTTTGGCTGCTCTTTATTGCTGCTGGGTCAGGTGCAGGCCGCACAAGACAAGCGGATCTTCTCCCCAGAGTTTGTCTGGTTTGGCGCAGGGAGCCTGAGCGTTAGCTTTAAGCTCTCGATTGACACGCTCACGGCACTGATGCTGCTTATCATTACCGGGGTCGGTGCGCTGATCCACGGCTACTCGATGGGCTACATGAGCCACGATAATCACTACAGTCGCTACTTTGCCTACCTGAATCTCTTTGTCTTTTTTATGTTGCTGCTGGTGATGAGCAGTAGCTTAGTGGGGATGTTCGTTGGCTGGGAGGGTGTCGGCCTTGCTTCCTATCTTCTTATCGGCTTTTGGCAGGAAAAGAAGTCCGCCACGGATGCAGGTAAGAAAGCCTTTATTGTCAACCGAATCGGCGATGCGGCGCTGCTGATTGCGCTCTTTTTGATTTTTCGGCACTTTGGCACTTTTGAGTTTTATGGAGAGCACGGGATTCTGACCACGGCAGGCCTAGACGGGGCGCAAGCCAATGGCTACGAGCTGGTTGCGACCACGGTGCCGATCTTGCTCTTTGTTGGTGCGTGTGGCAAGAGTGCCCAGCTCCCGCTACATGTCTGGCTCCCCGATGCGATGGAAGGTCCCACGCCTGTCTCCGCGCTGATCCACGCCGCTACCATGGTGACGGCGGGGGTCTATCTGCTCTGCCGCACGCACACACTCTTTCTGATTTCTCCCATAGCGATGACCATTGTCGCGATTGTGGGGCTACTAACAGCGCTACTGGCAGCGAGCATTGGTCTGGTACAGAACGATATTAAAAAAGTGCTTGCCTACTCCACGGTCTCGCAGCTTGGGCTGATGTTCCTGGCCTGTGGCACGGGTGCATTTGGCGCGGCGATGTTCCATGTCACGACCCATGCTTTCTTCAAGGCCCTGCTCTTTCTGGGCTCAGGCTCCGTGATTCACGCCATGAGCGGCGAGCAAGATATGCGTAAGATGGGGGGGCTGGCGAAGAAGCTCCCGATCACCTACTTCACGATGTTTATCGGGACGCTGGCAATCTCAGGAATTCCGGGGCTCGCGGGCTTCTTCTCCAAAGACGAGATCCTGGTCAATGCCTTTGGAGGCAAGGGCGGTGGCGCACTTCTCTGGGCGGGGGGGCTGGTCGCCTCGGCAATGACGGCGTTCTACATGTGGCGCATGATGGCCAAGACGTTCTCCGGCGAGTTCCGGGGCACCGAGGAGCAAGCGCACCACCTGCATGAGTCGCCACTCTCAATGACCGCGCCGCTTGGGATTCTTGCGGTTCTCTCGGTTCTGGGAGGCTATCTGAATCCCGCCGCACTCAAAGCGATTGGGGTGAGCCTGCCCGACACGTTTGGGAGTTTTCTTGGGGAGAATGTGGAGTGGCGGACGCAAACCAGTGCGCTGGAAGTGGGCCATAGCACGGAGCTGATGCTTGTGGCAGCCTCCGGACTGGTGGCGATTCTAGTCTCGCTCTGGGCCTGGAGCGCCTACAAAAAAGCCAAGAGTGGTGCGCTACTTACCGAGAAACAACGAGAGAGTGGCTGGTATCAGCTGGTCTATAACAAGTGGCGCATTGACGAGCTTTACGATGATGTTTTTGTCAGGCCGGGGCGGCAGCTTGCCACCTGGCTCTGGCGGGTCGCAGATCTACGGGGAGTAGATGGGCTGGTGCAGGGAGTGGGCAACGGAATTACGGGGCTCTCGAATGTGCTTTCTCGCGCCCAAAACGGCTATGTTCGTAGCTACGCGCTGACGATGCTGGTGGGGGTAGTGATTGTGGTACTGACTTCTCTGCTGGGACGGGGGAAATAAGCGAATGTCTTGGCTGACAATTCTAATCCTGGTGCCTGCTCTGGCAGCGCTGGTGGTGGCTCTTGCTCCTCGGAGTATGGCGCGACCCATCGCGTGTATCGGGGCGCTGGGGGCGTTTCTTATCTCCATTTTCCTCCTCCAGGGACCGTCGAGTACCGGGGGCTTCTACGAAAACTCCTTACAGAAAATACAATGGTTCTCTGCGCTGGGAATCAACTTCCAGGTAGGCGTTGATGGCATCAGTGCGCTGCTTGTGATACTGACCACCCTTCTCTCCGCAATTGCGATCGTGACCCCCTTCAAGCTTTATGTTGGCAAAGAGAAGGTCTACTTTGGGGCGCTGCTCCTGCTGGAAGCGACCCTGATCGGTGCGTTCTCCGCGCTGGACTTAATCCTGTTTTATGTCTTCTTCGAGGCCTGTCTGGTTCCTGTCTGGTTTTTAGTGGGGATCTTTGGTGGCGAAAAAGCAACCAAGCCGTTGATGAAGTTCTTTCTCTACACGGTCGTGGGTTCGCTGGTGATGCTTTCTTCTATTTTGTGGCTGGGGATTCACTTTCAGAGCTTCGACTATATTGTCATCCAGGAAGGCCTGGTAAAGACACCGCTTCTAGGAAATCTTGGAGTGTGGGTGATGCTAGGGTTTGGGATCGCCTTTGCGGTCAAGACCCCGCTCTTTCCCTTTCACTCCTGGCAGCCAGATACCTATGCGGCTTGTCCCACGGCGGGAGTCGTGCTGGTTTCAGGGGTGATGGCAAAGCTGGGAACCTACGGCCTCTGGCGCTTTTGTATCACCCTCTTCCCGGATGCTGCCGAGCGCTGTGCTCCGATTTTTATCGGCTTGGCCGTGGCGGGAATTCTCTACGGGGCACTGGTGGCGGCGATGCAGCGCGATGTGAAGCGGGTGATCGCGTACTCGTCTATTAGCCACCTGGGCTATGTGGTGCTGGGGCTGTTTTCTGGATCTCCTATGGGGGTTGCTGGTGCACTTTTGCAGATGATCAACCACGGGATTACGGTCGGGGGATTGTTTTTAGTGCTGGGCCTGATTGAGGAGCAGACAGGGACACTTAAGATTCGTAGCCTAGGTGGTCTCTGGGAGCGTGTGCCGCTGCTCTCGCGCATCTTCTTGATCCTCACGCTTGCCTCTGTGGCGCTTCCGCTGACCAATGGATTCGTCGGCGAGTTCATGATCCTGCTCGGAGCGTTCCAGACCTTCCCGGTCGCGGCGACACTGGCGACCACGGGAGTGATCTGGTCCGCTGTCTACATGCTCTGGATGTTCCAGCGCGTGGTCTACGGCCCCGCTTGCACGGAGCACACTCTGACGGATCTTCAGGGGACGCCTCGCCTTGTCCTGAGCCTGCTGGTGGTACTGGTCTTTATCTTTGGGGTCTTTCCCAAGCCATTCTTGGAGCTGGTCAGCCCTGGAACCGCCTTTGTCGCGCCCCTGGAGAGCAATCCCCAAGCAACCGGTGCCCCGGGGAGGAGCAATTAGAAAGTCATGACGGAAACACTGGATAATATGCGGGAGCTGCTAGCCCCGCTCGTGGTTCTTGTCTGCGGGATGCTGGTTCTGTTGTTGGATCTGCGCCGTAAGGCATTTGTTGCCCGCAAATCACTGGCTGGGGTTTGCCAGTTCGGCTTGTTCCTGGCCGGTATCGCGTGCGCTCCTGCACTACTCTCTGCCAATGATGCGGGTGCGAAACTGCTGGCCGCAGATCAGTCACAGGCACGGCTCTTTGGGGCCGGCATGACATTAGATGGTTTTGGAGCACTGCTCAACTTGATTCTCTGCCTGGTGGCAGCGCTGGTGATTGGGATGTCGGGACGCTACCTGGAAGATAAAAAACTACCCTTTGGCGAGTTCTATGCCCTGATTCTCTTTGCGAGCGCGGGCGCGATGGTGATGACCTGTGCGCTGGATCTGATCAATCTGTTTGTGGGGCTGGAAGTTCTCTCCGTGGCGCTCTATATCCTGGCGGGCTACGCGCGCCGAGAGCTACGCTCGGAAGAGGCTGCGGTCAAGTACTTTCTTCTGGGGGCGTTCGCATCGGGTTTTTTGCTCTACGGGATCGCGCTGATCTACGGCGCAGTGGGGCTTGCAGTTAAGACGGGAGACCTTCGCCCCACGATTCCTTCCTACACGAGTCTTGTCACGCTTACCGAAGTGCTTCAGACAACTGCGAAACAGGCAAGTACGTCGCTTGCGCAGTCGCCGCTCTTTCTTGTGGGCATGGTGCTGGTGCTCGTTGGGTTGGGCTTTAAAGCATCACTGGTGCCCTTCCATGCCTATGCCCCGGATGTCTACCAGGGAGCGCCTGCACCTGTGGCGGCCTTCATGTCCGCTGCCGCCAAGATCGGTGCATTTGGAGCGCTACTGCGGCTGCTTCAGTGCCTTGCACAAGTCGGAGCCCAGGCGGACACACTTCGCAGTATCCTCTGGGGAATTGCTATTGCGAGCATGCTGATCGGCAATATTATGGCGATCCGGCAGACCAATATCAAGCGCATGCTCGCCTTTTCATCGGTGGCACACGCGGGTTACTTGCTTGTGGGGACGATTGCTGCGAGCCTTGTTTCCCAACAAGGTGTCGTCCAAGGCACGGCGCTGGCGTCGGATGGGGTGGGCTTCTACCTACTGGCCTACTCCCTGATGAATGTGGGTGCCTTTGCGGTGACGGTCTGGCTGGGGCACTCGGGTGAGGATGAGCGGACGCAGATCGCGCACTTTGCTGGGCTGGGTAAGCGCAACCCGGTAGCGGCGGCCACGATGACCGTGCTGCTGCTCTCGCTGGCTGGTATTCCTCTTACCGCCGGGTTCGTGGGCAAGCTCTACCTCTTCTCCGCTGCATTCCAGGCACAGCTTTACTGGCTGGCGGGGCTGGGGCTGGTGATCAGCGTGATCGGGGTCGCCTACTACCTCAATCTGATCGTCCAGATGTACTTCAAGGAGCCGCTCGACGACACCAACCCCGAAGTTCGGGCGGGTGCCGCCAAGACGGTCGCGGTGCTGTGTGCCGTGCTGACCCTACTGCTGGGCGTGGTTCCCTCAGGAATCCTGGGGCCACTGAAGCGGGAGTACCCCACATCGCTGTCACTGCCCGACACGAGTCCGGTCAGTGGTCCTGCTGGAGCGCCGTCGCGCCCAGGTGGGGGACGTCCCGGAGGGGGCAGCGGACCGATGTCCACCACGAACTAGCTTTACTGAGAGTCCGGGGACTCACTTGCCCTTAAAAGTACAGTGGTCCCTGTGGACGCGTGCGAACGGTGTAAAGTGCTCCTTGTGCCGGTAGCCAATAAGCAGCGCGAGCGCCCCGAGGACGATCACAAGGGGCAAGCCTCTCGGATCCATAAACACATCATAGAGGGCTATATTGACCAGGATAGGCCCCAGAATCAGTAGTCCAAGTGGCGCGAGCCGCCCACCTAGGATCAGCCCGCCCCCGACGATCTCCAGCGCCTTCACCACTTTTAGGTAGCCTGTGCTCTCCAGCAGTCCTAGAAACTGAGTCGCACTTGCACTTGCAGGCGGTGGCAGGGGCAAAAAGTGCAGGAAGCCATTCGCCCCAAAGACGATAAAGGCGGTTCCCAGGAGCACCTTCGCTATCACCACGGGAATGCGTATTTTCTCTACCACGGGAGCCTGTCTTGTTTGTGGAAGTAGCCGCCCGTCGGGCCATTGCTGGGCAGTGTCGCCAGCCAGACGCTGGTCTCCGCCCCTTCAGAAACCTCGAGCATCGCTCCCTCGCAGCCGAGCTCGGTCTTGACCCAGCCGGGGTGCGCCGCATTCACTTTAATGCCGCTGGTTTCTAATTCCCGCGCCAAGTGCACTGTGTACATATTGACCGCCGCCTTCGATGCGCCGTAGGCCGCCGCAAAGCCTGAAGCACCATAGACCGGGGAGCCAGGCGTGGTCGCCATGGCGAGCGAGCCAAGAATACTGGTGAGCTGCACAATGCGCCCCGCGTCGCTTTTTTGGATCAGCGGCAAAAACGCCTGGGTTGTCTCGACGAGCCCAAAGAGATTGGTCTCAAAAGTCCAGCGCCAGTGCGCGAGATCTTCCGTGGTCGTCGGGCGATCAAATGTCCCTAGCCCGGCATTGTTGACCAGAATGTCGAGCTTCCCAAACGCCGCCTCGACGGTCGCCACCGCTGCGGCGATGCTCGCTGCGTCCGTGACATCAAGCTGCACAGCACGCACATCGCCTGCTATCGTCTTTGCCGCCGCCTCGCCTCTAGCAAGATCGCGTGCCCCTAAAAAGACCGTGATCCCTTTTGCGGCAAGCTGCCGCGCTGTTTCTAGGCCAATGCCCTTGTTTGCGCCCGTCACCAGAGCGACGGTAGTAACTGTGTTTCCCATGCCCACTTGTACAAGCGCACTTGGTGCGCGGTTCCTAATGCGTTTCCTAGCCGTTGGGATAGGCTAACCAAAAAGTCCGGGCTCATCCAGGCGCTCGATGTACGTGAGGCGGTGCACGATCCGGGGGCGCTCGAAGTCTGGGTGGGTGGTGGTGATGCGCTCGACGCTAGCACAGACGAGTCCGGCGAGCGGGATGCCACGGAGCTGGAGAGCACGCGCTTTGTCTATCCGGAGGGTGTAGGGTTTCTGATCGCTGCCACACAGAATCTTGCAGGAACCCGCCACGATTGTCCCCGTCTGAAGCTCGCCTGTCAGTGCGATGCTCTCCACTTTCGTGTGAGAGTCATCAAACCAGACCTGGCGTTCTGTGGCATGACGCGGGGTGAGTACGCCGCCACGGGGTAGATTCTTTGTGCGGAACGACATCACTAGCTCATTGGCGGCGACGTGCTTCATCACCTGGACGTAGCTACGGCGCACGGTGTCGTTGGTAAGGTGGCTGCTGATCTGCTCATGGGTTGCGTCGTCGTCGAGCATTTGCGCTAAGAGATCGGTGGGCAGCTCGGAATCCACTTCGAGTAGCTCGATCTGGCCTGTCTCGGCCTGCATCTCGGGGATCAGATAAAACGGGATACGAAACGAGCCTGCCTGCGGAACGCCCGCTTGGAGCGTGAAGGGCTGAGTGGGGGTTAGGCGCTTAAGAATAATTTGGATATGGCGGAGCAGGTCGGCCAGTACTCCAAAGTCCATCCGCTGGTTTGCGACTCCCACGCCCTCCCACAAGATCTCGCCATCTGCTTCCTCCGTGTTCGCTACGGCGTGCGCAAGCGGAGCTTCTGGCTCTGGCACGGGGGCAGTCTCCGGCTCTGAAATAACAGGCACCGGCTCGGCTACTACCGCCGGTTCGTCGTCATCAAAGAGGCCGCCCAAAAAAGGCGAGGAAGGGGGGGAAGAGTCTCGTCGCATAGTTTACGTTTCCACTTGCTCTTAGTTCGGGAAGTCAGGCGAGGATTCCTACCCCTAACCCTCGCCGGGCGAGGGTTAGGGAGCGGGAGGTACACTTCATCTCATGCGCATCACGCTGGCAACCCTAGGCTCTTTTGGCGATCTGCACCCGTTTCTCGCGATTGGTCGGGGTCTTCAGGTACGCGGGCATACCGTGACTCTGGCGACCTGTCCGATCTACGCGGCCAAAGTGATGGCGGCGGGCTTGCGATTTGCACCCCTACGCCCCGATGCGCCGGTGCCGGAGGAGGCTAGTGCGCTGGCGGCTAAAGTTATGGATGCCCAAGACGGCACCCGTGCCGTGATTCAGGACTGGCTCCTGCCAGTTTTGCACGACACCTACGCCGATCTCGCGGCGGCGTGTGAGGGCGCGGACTTGCTCCTCAACCATACGATTGTCTTTCCGGGGCCGCTGCTCTCGCAAAAGACCGGGCTACCCTTTCTCTCCGTGGTGCTCCAGCCCATTGTCTTCTTCTCCGTGAGCGATCCCTGCATCCTGCCGCCGCTGCCGCGCTGGCAGGGTTTCCCAAAGCTCCCTAAGTTTCTGGTGCGCTTTGCCTTCCAGCAGGGCTGGCGTCTGACCCGGCCGTGGGCCCGACCCGTGGACGCGCTGCGTGCCGAGCTGGGCTTGCCGCCTGATCCCCGGAATCCACTGATCGAGGGGCAGTTCTCGCCGCTCGGGACGCTGGCACTCTTCTCCTCAGCGCTGGCGGCGGCGCAGCCGGACTGGCCCCAAAACGCCGTGCAGACGGGCTTCGCTTTCTACGACTCTCTCGATGGCCAGACCGAGGCGCTCTCTCCCGAGCTGGAGGCATTTCTAGACTCAGGGGAGTCGCCGATTGTCTTTACCCTCGGCTCGTCTGCCGTGATGACGGCGGGAGATTTCTTTGTGGAGGCCGTGAAAGCCACGCAGCAGCTAGGTCGCCGCGCTGTCTTGCTCACGGGGCGAGATCAGCCGGTGCCGCCGAACCTACCCACAAGTATTCTGGCTGTGCCGTATGCACCGCACTCGCTTCTCATGCCACGGGGCGCGGCCACGGTGCATCAGGGCGGAGTCGGTACCACGGCGCAGGCGCTCCGAGCGGGCAAGCCGCAGGTTATTGTCCCCTTCGCCCACGATCAGCCCGATCACGCCGCCCGTATCACCCGCGCCGGGCTCGGCAAGACCGTTTACCGGAATCAGTGCAATGCGCACACTCTTACCGCCGCCCTCGCACCCCTACTCAAAGACACCGCACTGCAAGCGCGTTGCCGAGTGGTTGGTGAGCAGCTTCAACAAGAAGATGGTGTCGTCCGTGCCTGCGAGGCTATTGAGCGTCTGGTGGGATGAAGCCATACCCCGTGGTGATACTCCAACCGCTGGAGGGATTTTTCATGTGCTGTTTTTCGCAACCAATGCGCTATGTCGCCAACACTGAGATATTTGCACGGCTTTCGGGATCAGGAACACAGTTCTTGGTCTATCAGATGACCTTTGCTTCCGACGGCCCTAACGCCATGGTGCTGCCTTTGCCCGTGCGCTCAACGGTTCGCTTTTTAAACTTTGAGAGCTACCCACGCTTCTTTGAGGATCTAGGGCGTGGCTTTCTAGCCCCTAGAAGTACCGCACGGGGGGCGGGAAGGATGGGAGGAGCTGGGATGGCTCCTACACAGACACTACCCGTGGAGAGTGTTGGGGAGTTTGTCGCCAGCTTTGTGCCACACATCGCAGATTTTGACCGACTTGATCCGCGCTTTGTGCTCCCCAAATCTGTCTGGAAGAAGCTACCTGCGTATCAGGATTGGGGCTTTGCTGTCTTTCAGCTCCGTGCGCCAAGCAAGGGGCGTACTCGTGTGCATCCGATGGCCATGGAGTTTAATACCCGTCATCCAGATACCCTCTTCTTTCCCACTCTACACATCCATGATGGTGCCGTCCATGCGGAGGAAGACTACGACCACACACTCTACTTTCAAGAGCCCCTGCTCCAAGACAAGCTCGTCTCTCTACCTGATCTGCCACATCGTGATTCCTATGGCGTGATACGAGCCAGCAC
>JANNDD010000919.1:0-1108 GCA_031387365.1 Armatimonas sp.
CCGCTTTTTGCTCCTTAGGTGGTGCGATAGTGACCCATGCGCAGAGTAGTCAAAATATGTCAAGTCCTTTTTTTGGTGTAATTACGGCTCCCTCTCCCCGGCGGCTTTGCCGCCCGCGAAGCTTGCTCGCTTCGCCTTCAAAAGCGTCTCGTCAGCGGTTTAGGCCACCGTCAAGAGCACCTCAGATTCCTTTCCTTTAAAAGCAGCAGCAGAACCCTCCACCTGCAGCAAAGCCTCTCGTGAAGTGTGCTCCTCTGACCTCTCCAATCGCCAAGTATGGTAGTCGTCCATGTTGGTATAGACCTTGCCCGTTGTCATCGCTTCATCGAACTCCATCAGGAGCGCTCCCAGCAACCGTTCGCAGCTCGCACGATTGGGATAGATGCGAATCACGCGATCTCGACGGCGAATCTCCTCGTTCAAGCGTTCCTGGGAATTACTTGTCCTCAGTAGGCGATGGTACTTCACAGGCAAGACCAGGACATTAGTCACTTCATCGAAGGCGGACTCCAGCAGAGCTACCGCCTTACTGCATCGCTTCTCAAATGTCTGACAGGTCTCTCGTAAGCGTGTGCGAGCGCTGGCAAGATCGGGAGCGTGAAGTACTTGCTTGGCCGAAGCTAGGAAGGCTTCCACTTCGGCTTTGGGACAAGCATCCGAGAGGTTTCGGATAAAATGCGCTTGACATCGCTGCCAAGTAGCACCTGCGAAACTGCCTCCAATCGCTTTGACTAAGCCTGCATGATCGTCGGAGATGAGGAACTCCACCCCCGTTAATCCTCGCGCTTTTAAGCTTGTGAAGAACTCGCTCCAACTTGCCTCGCTTTCCTTGTCTCCCAGGGCAAATCCTAGGACATGACGATAACCCGCCTCGTCAATGCCACAGGCAATCAGCAAAGCACACTGGCGCACACGCCCATCCTCGCGTATTTTGACCACGATGGCATCTACCAGAACGAAGGGGAATACTCCCAGAGGTCGCTCTCGCCAAGTCTTCACCAGAGGATCTAGCACCAAGCAGAGCTTAGAAACTTGAGACTTACTGACACCCTTCCCTTCGGGTGGGTACCCGGCTCCACAGAGCACCTCTGTGATAGCTTCCACTTTG
>JANNDD010000927.1:0-9944 GCA_031387365.1 Armatimonas sp.
TGAATAGCGTACGGGTACATTCCCCGGAGCTTGCTCCGCGTCCGCATGGAATGCTGAGCGAACGCGAATGGTTGTTTTTTGCGTCGTAAGCAGCCTACGCCTTCCGGGTCGCGTCAGGCTGTTCTCGGGCCTCCGGCGAAGCCGGATTCAGGTGGATACCCCGGAGCTTGCTCCGGTCGGAGAGTGTCATTTTCCGGCTCCTGCCCGTAACCGACCGCGTGGTGCAGCGCTGTCCAGCCTTGCGCATCTCTCTGGTCAGGCTTGGCTCCCTTGGCGAGAAACGTCTGCGCGGCGACGAGATCGCCCCACGCCGCCGCTTCGAGCAGTGTTTTCGGGGGAGCGGTGCGATGATAGCGAAAGTTTTGCATGGTGGGTTCCTTAACCTCTCCCCTGGCCCCTCTCCCGGGCGCTCATTCTTCGCTGGGAAAGGGGAATTCAAGGGGATTAGTCCCCCTTTCCCAAGGAGGAACGACTGCCCGGGAGAGGGGCTAGGGGAGAGGTCTACAGGGGAGAGGTTTATCCGTACGCCCCATTGGGCAACAAGCCAAGCAGACGCTTGCGGCGTGGATTGGCGTTTTCGTACACATGCTCAGGCATCTGGTAGTTCATGAAGGGCGAGTACTTATGCCCGATCAGCCGACGCGCGTAGCTCACTTGCGTGATGTAGCGCACGCGCTCCGAGAGATTGGGTGCGCCCCGGTGCCATACCTGGTTGTTGAACAGCACGACACTGCCCGCCTTGCCGCAGGCGTAGACCGTCTTGTCCTCCCACTGCGTGCCCTCGATCACCGGCGGGCAGCGCTTGCCAAAGAGATGCGAGCCGGGAATAAGCTGCGTCGGGCCGTATTCGGGGGTCTCCACATCCGTGAGGTAGTAGTTGGCGGTAAAGAGCAGCACGGGGAGCTTGATGTTTTTAGGCGCGTCGCCCTCCGTCACCAGAAAGTGTGGAGAGTCGTCCTGGTGCCAGGTGGTAATCCCCTTGCCCGGCTGCACCCGAAAGCTGTTGTTATGCGTGACATGCGTCGTCTCGGCGATCAGCTTTTCTGCAAACGTCACGATAGGTTCTAGATCGAAGAGATCAATGTTGGTGGGGCTAACCTCAAACATCCGGTGGTGGAGCTGGATAATCCCCTCGCCCTCTTCGTTATTTGCTTTGAGTGCCATGTCAAGATCATCGCGCATCCGGGCGCACATCTCGGGTGTTAGTACATCCTGCAACACGAGAAATCCATCGCGGTGAAACTGCTCCACCCACGCGTTGATCTGCGCATCCGAGACCACATTGCCCGCTAGATACTCTGCCATTGTTTCTTACCTTTGTCGTTTTCCTTAAGCACAGATTATACCTTTCAGGTTGTGCCTCTCTCTTGTGGCAAGGCAAGGGTGAAGTTTTTCCGTACTCAGCAGGAATACGGGGAAGCGATGCCGAATGTCTCAGCGTTAGTTTTACGATAGAAGGAGTCTAGTTTTGACGCGTCCTGTGTTAGTCTCGATGCTCGCCCTCACCTCATTTGCCGCTTCGGCATGGGGCCAGGGCACCACAATAGGAACCCTCTCGGTGGTTCGGCAGGTGGAGGTAACTCGTACCCGTGCAACCCCCGAGCTTCGGGACCGGGTTGAACGTGAGGTGGCGACACAGGGAGAGAGTGTCTTCGACGAGCAGCTTATCCACACCCTCAAGCGCTCCGGCGCCGAGGTAGCGTTCACAAACGGCAACACGCTGCGCCTCAACGACCGCACCGAGGCCATTGTCCGCACCGCCTCCCTCTATCTCCAAAGCGGCAAAGCATGGATGCAGACGGGCAAATCGTCGCTAACCGTGACGACACCAACATGCTCTGTAGCGGCCAACGATGCCACTTTCGAGGTGATTGTCGGCGCGGACAACACCCGTGTCTACTGCTACCGGGGGAGTGTTACCCTGCGCCGTGACTCCCGCAGCCTCGTGGTGAAGACGGGGGAGTATTCCGGAGTAACCTCAAGTGGCACCCAGATCACTCTCGATGCGGCCACCGACATCCCCGGCGATCAGCGTCCCAGCGATCAGGGTGGCTCACGCAATGCCTGGTGGGCGGATGTTGCCCGTGAGCGCGGCTTGCTCACTCTTCCGGGTAGTAGCGCAGGACTTGCCATTCGTTCGTCGGCGCTCACGGAGTCATTACAGGCGGCTCTGAACATGCCCCCCCCTCCGGAAGACCTCGTCAAGAACCCTGCCGATAAGGCGCGGCTCCTAGCGCTCTCCCAGACCTCGGTCGTGCCCGCCATCGAGCGCACTCTGGCCACGGACCCAGCACTGACCCTGAGCGGCTACCGCCAGACATTTGGCGGCGATGATCTCAGCGAGCGCTTTACCCTGCCTAGTGCGGACTTAAGCTTTCTGCGCAGTCACGGGATCGGCAATGTCGGAGAGCTCTTCGATGCCCTAAACGCCGCAGGGGCCACATTCGGCGTGGACCTGCGCTCCCGACGCACGGCTGAGGCCACGCGCTCGGTCTACCGCCCCTCTGCCTGGCAAGGGCCAAGTAATGTTCGTAAGCCGCTCTTCGATGGGGCAGTACGCTCTAATAGCCTGCTCCTCCTCGGAGCAGCGGCAGCGGTCGCGCTGGAGGGGAAAGTCCGGACCAGTGATATCGCCGCAGACGCCGAAGCTTTTGGTTTCACCGCAGACCCTCAGGGATTTGGGGGACGTCTGCGCCTCTACGGAAGCCTGGGAAAGACCCACTACCAGTTCGAGGGCAATGCGCTCCGCATCCTCTCTGGGGCGAATACCCAGGGCTACGATGCGCTCTCCGTGGCCTCAATGGAGCGGGAGATGAGTAAAGATCTCACTGTCTTTGCAGGCCGCCGTCGTTTTTACAGTGGCCCCGCGCTTTTAGCACTCAATCGCTCCCAGCTTGTCGGCGAGCGCTACAGCGCCGTGGGAGCCAGTGTGAACCGTAGTGGGATGCGCACCGAAGCGGCCTGGCTCTACGACTCCAACCCGGATGTACGAGGTGCCCAGAGCGGGTTTGTTGCATCGTCAACGCGGCAAATGGGTGGTGGTACGATCGGGGCTCAGCTACTGCAGGTCGGTAGCCTGAACAACGGAACGGGCTACACGATCAGCGGCTCGATGGCGCTGTCACCGGGTGCAAACCAGATGGATGCCTACGGCGAGATTGGCGTCGCTCCCGATAAGGCAGGAATTGTGACCCTAGGCCTCTACTTCCCCTGGATCTACCAGGCAAGCGATCTGGATGTCTATTTGGAGCACTCCAGCCACGAAGGCATAGGCTCCAGTACGACCCTCACCGCGAACCGGGAGCTGACCGGCGGGGCGAGCCTGCGGGCGTTTGTGGGCAATGGACAACGGACATTCGTCAAGAGCAGCGGCTTCTTTGGCGGGGTTGGGCTGAGCTACCCTCTCGGACGGCGCTAATCAGACCAGACTAAAATAAAGAGACACCCAAGCTTCAGGACTTCTTCACAATTGGGGCGTACACTCAAGACCACAGGAGGTTGGATATGAAACCAGCAAAATGGCAAGTGATGGGTGGAATGGCTCTAGGAGCTGCTCTCACCCTTGGTATGGCGGCGACGATGCAGCAGGCAAGTGCTCAGCAGACTAAGTCGGCTAAGAGCACAACTTCTCGGTTGGCGGCTCAGGAGCTTCCACCACCACCACAGGGTGGCTTCGGTGGTCAAGGCGGCGGCCAGGGTGGCTTCGGTGGTCCTCCCGGTGGGGGCGGACAAGGCGGCTTTGGCGGACAAGGTGGCCCTCCCGGCGGTGGTTTTGGCGGTGGGGGACAGGGCGGTGGCCGTGGCCAGGGTGGCCCCGGCGGCATGATGGGGATGATGGGAATGGGCGGCGGCGGTGCAAGCATTACAGCAACCGAGAAGCATGTCTATGTCCTGCGTGGAGATCAGCTTCTTCAGTACTCCGTGGACGGCTTGAAGCTGACAGCCAAGGCAACCTTGCCCCGACCTGAAGGTGGACCGGGCGGCCCCGGTGGTCCTGGAGGCCCCGGGGGCGACAGGTAGTTAAATAGAAAACGCCCCCGGATCGTTTGATCCGGGGGCGTTTTTTTGCGTCTTGTTCCCTCTACATCCGGCGAACGCGGGCACTGTTCGGGTCTTGCTGCGCCATCTCCGCCTGCATGAGCATGTTCTCTAGCTCGGTGCGGTTCATCGCGCGCTGGAGAGCCATGTCCTTGGTGATTAAGCCCTTCATGGTCATGTCCCGAAGACACATGTCCATTGTCTGCATCCCGATATTTCCCGATGTCTGGATCATCGAGGTAATCTGGTGCGCTTTGGCCTCACGAATGAGGTTGCGGATCGCGGGAGTGGCGATCATGATCTCCTGGCAACAGACACGCCCCCCACTAATACGGGGCAGAAGCTGCTGCGTGAGAACGGCGATTAGGTTATTCGAGAGCTGGAGACGGATCTGCTCCTGCTGCCCTGGAGGGAAGGAGTCCACGATACGGTCAACGGTGGAGGCCGCTGAGTTGGTGTGAACAGTCGCAAACACAAGGTGGCCGGTTTCCGCCGCAGAGACCGCCAGAGACATCGTCTCAAGATCGCGCATCTCTCCCACGAGAATAACATCTGGGTCTTCTCGGAGCGCGGCACGCAGGGCGTTGGCGAAGCTCTTGGTATCTTGGCCGAGCTCACGCTGGTTTACCACCGACATCTTGTGGCTATGCAGGTACTCAATCGGATCCTCAACCGTCAGGATATGCTCCGAGCGGTGAAGATTGATATCATTGACCATCGCCGCAAGCGTTGTGGACTTACCGGAGCCGGTCGGCCCCGTGACAAGAACCAGTCCACGAGTGTGGTGCGTGACTTTCTCAACAATCGCAGGCAACTGAAGCGACTCAAGGGTCGGAATCTTGGTGGGAATTGTTCGAAACGCAGCGGCGACCGTCCCCCGGTCACGGTAGAGGTTGACGCGGAAACGGCAGGAGCGGCCCAACGCATAGGAGTAGTCTAGCTCCATCGTGGACTCAAACTTCTGGATCTGCTCATCGGTGAGGATATCGTAGTTGATACGCTGGCTGGTTTGCGGCGTGAAGGGCTCGTACGGCGCTTGCAGCAGCTTTCCATCCACCCGAATGACGGGAGGAAGGCCCGAGGCAATATGCAGATCCGAGGCACCTTTTGTCTCATAAACCAGATGCAGCAGCTCGTCAATATGCGCGTCTTCCAGCGAGCGAAGTCGTCCGCCCCCCGCCCCGACCATGCGCTCTGGTTGGGGGATTTCTTCAGGTCCCGTGGTTGACATAGATTTATCCTTCTCCGGCAGTAAAGACGACGCGGCGGACTTCCGGAATATCGGTGATCCCACGCAAGATTTTAATTAGGCCATCCTCACGCATCTTTTTCATTCCACCCCGGGCCGACGCGTCGGTAATATCACCCAGCGGTGCGCGGCGAACAATCAGGTCGGCGATCTCATTGTTCATGGTGAGCATCTCATGAATACCGGTACGGCCTTTGTAGCCCGTCTCGCCACAGACATCACAACCACGCCCTCGGTAGAGAGTCACCGGCTGATCCAGGTCATTTGGGCCAAGACCAAACTCCACCATAGAGTCATGGACAGTGGGCTTACCGAAGTTAAAGGGCAACAGATCCCGGGTGGTTCCCTGGTAGGTCTCTTTACAGCTCGCGCAGACCGTTCGACCAAGGCGCTGAGCAAGAATACCAATCAGGGTTGCAGCGATAAGAAACGGCTCCACCCCCATATCGGCAAGACGCATCGTGGCCGACGGTGCATCGTTGGTATGGAGGGTTGAGAGAACAAGGTGCCCGGTAAGCGCCGACTCAATCGCGATATCAGCCGTCTCCAGGTCGCGCATCTCCCCCACCATGATGATGTCCGGGTCTTGACGAAGAAAGCTACGGAGGGCGTTGCCAAAGCCCAGACCCGCTTTTTTATTGATCTGAACCTGAGTCACTCCCATCAGCTCATACTCAACCGGATCCTCAACCGTGATGATATTTCGCTCGATCTTGTTGAGCTTGTGCAGCACCGAATAGAGTGTGGTCGTCTTGCCCGATCCCGTTGGCCCCGTCACAATAAACATACCGTTGGGCTGCTCGACGAGCAGCTCCAGCGGCATCATGACCTCCGGACGGAAGCCTAGGCGCTCCAGACCGATCTGGGTCGAGGACTTATCAAGAATACGCATGACGATCTTCTCGCCGTACATCGAGGGCAGACAGGAGACCCGCATGTCGTAGTCTTTTTTATTGTGCTGCAGACCAATACGACCGTCTTGGGGAACGCGGCGCTCTGCGATGTTCATGTCCGACATAATCTTACAGCGCGCCGTCACCGAGTTCTGAATGAGCTTAGGAATCGCCATCACCTCGCGCAGAACGCCGTCAATACGGAAGCGGACACGCATGCTCCGGCGAAACGGCTCCATGTGGATATCCGACGAGCCCATCTCAATGGCCTGCGAGAGAATGGCGTTGACCATCTTGATGATTGGAGCCGCATCAGAGTCGTCTCCCTCCACCCCGATCTCATCGTCTTTACCACCCCGACGCTCGTTCTCTAGCCCTCTGGCGAGCATTAAGATCTCGCCGAAGTTTCCATTGTTCGCGGGTCCCGACGGTGCGACAGCCCCCCCAGAAGTGGGTGTGGTCGTGCCGAAGTTCTCTTTGATAGCCGCCTCAATATCGCTAGGCGCGGCCACGAGGGCACGAATTATTGGAATACGCGAGGCGACTTTGATATCGTCTATCGCAGGGACATTACGAGGATCCGCAATCGCGACATAGAGTGTCTGGCCATCTTTCCGGACAGGAATCGCCTTGTGCCGCATCACGACATTCTGCGGGACGACATTAAGTGCCGAAGACTCCGGTTTGTGCTTTGTAATATCTACAAACGGAAGTCCCTCAGACTCCGCCCAACACTTGTAGACATCTACCTCCATCGCAAAGCCTTTATCAATGACGGCCTTACGGAGATCCCCGCCCGCGGCCTTGGCTTCTTCTAACTGGGCGGCGGTAACGAACTGTTTCTCTAAGAGAATGTCAGCAAGACTTTTTCGTGCGAATGCCATTTGAGTCAACCCTCCCCGAAGTGACCGCTCCTACAGGAACGGATAATGATGCCAGCGATACCCCGAAAAAATCTCGGATCAGTCGCGGTGACGGGTATGCTCTTGTGGAATGATGCGTGCCGTTTCAACACTGAAATTTGTACTCTCAACCCTACTCCCGCCGAAGAAAACTTTTGTCTTATTGCGTGGTTGCACAACAGATAGCCGATTATAACACAGTGCGGTTTTCCAGCGCAATTCAAACAATTGTTTACAGCGATATTGACAGATAGATCAGACACCGATATGATAGTGACGATATCACCGACTCTTTCTATCGGCGACAATAAAAATCGGGAACTCAATACATCGTGTTCACGTTTACTAAGAAGACAGACTATGCCCTCCTGGCGCTTTGCTACCTGGCAACAGAGAGCACGGAGCGCCTCACCGGGCCCCGTGAGATTGCACAGCGCTACGAGATTCCTGCCGAACTCCTCGCAAAAGTGATGCAGACCCTTGCAAAACGGCGGCTCATTCTCTCGGTGCCAGGCCCAACGGGTGGCTACCGACTAGGACGCGAGGCGGCTAAGATCTCGATTGCGGAAGTTGTCGAGGCAACCGACGGCCCTCTGGCAATCGCACAGTGCTGGGAAGAAGCGGGCCTCGATGGTTGCCAGCAGTCACGTAACTGTCACCTGCGCGGCCCTCTTGCGCGAATCCAGGAGCAGATGGCTGAGATACTACGTCAGATGACCCTGGCCGACCTGCTTACCCCAGAGCCGCTCCGTGGGAAGCGATTTGAGAACACGCTGCCACTGGTGATGGCCCAGAAATAAAAAATATTATGAGTGTCAAACTACCTATCTATCTAGACAATAACGCCACCACGCGCACCGACCCCCGTGTGGTTGAGGCGATGCTTCCGTACTTCTCCGAGATCTATGGCAACTCCGCCTCACGCAGCCATAGCTTTGGCTGGGCCGCCGAGGATGCTGTCGAGAACGCCCGTGGGCAGCTCGCCAAAGTTATCGGAGCCGATCCCAAGGAAATCATCTTTACGTCAGGAGCCACGGAGTCGAACAACCTTGCGATCAAGGGAATCGCGGAGATGTACGCGGAGAAGGGCGACCATATTATTACAGTCGTCACCGAGCACAAGGCTGTTCTTGATACCTGTAAGCACCTTGAAAAAGACGGCAAGAGTGTTACCTACCTGAGTGTTGGCTCCGATGGGCTTATTAGTCTCGATGAGCTAAAAGCGGCCATTACCGACAAAACCATCTTAGTCTCGGTCATGGCTGCCAACAATGAAATCGGGGTCGTGCAGCCCATGAAAGAAATTGGTGCGATCTGCCGGGAGAGAGGCATCTTGTTCCACAGTGATGCCGTCCAGGCCTACGGGAAAATCCCGCTGGATGTGAATGAGCTGAATATTGACCTGCTCTCCTTCACCGCACACAAAATCTACGGGCCTAAGGGAATCGGTGGCCTGTATGTTCGCCGCCGTAACCCGCGTGTCAAGCTCACCGCCCAGATTGATGGGGGCGGCCACGAGCGAGGCTTCCGCTCAGGCACCCTCAATGTCTCGGGAATTGTTGGTTTCGGGAAGGCCGCCGAGCTACTCATGGAGGAAATGGCCGCCGAGACCGAGCGCCTCGTGGCCCTGCGTGAGCGCATGACCCACAAGATCATGGATGCCTGCCCAAGCTGCTACATCAACGGCCACGCTACCCAGCGTCTCCCTGGCAACCTTAATATCAGCTTCGAGTTCGTTGAGGGCGAGAGCCTACTCATGGGCCTGAAAGACGTTGCGCTCAGCTCGGGGTCCGCGTGTACGTCGGCCTCTCTGGAACCGAGCTACGTGCTCAAGGCCATGGGCCTAGGCGATGAGCTGGCACATAGCTCACTACGTTTTGGTATCGGGCGCTTTACAACCGAAGAGGAAGTGGACTGGGTCGCCCAAAAAGTCGTTAGCGAGGTGGACCGCCTGCGTGAGATGAGCCCTCTTTGGGAGCTGCATCTTGAGGGTGTTGACCTCTCGACCGTCAAGTGGAACGCACACTAAGTTTAGGAACGCACACTAAGTTTCGTGGGAGTCGCGGAGCGACTTTTTGGCGCGAAGCGCCTAGAGACGCCGATTGAAATCGGCGGGAGAAAAATAAAATGGCATACTCTGAAAAAGTTATCGATCACTACGAGAACCCGCGCAACGTGGGCTCGTTCGACAAAAATGCGGAAGACGTCGGCACTGGAATTGTTGGTGCCCCGGAGTGCGGCGATGTGATGAAGCTTCAGCTTCGCATCAACGAGCGGGGTATTATCGAGGACGCGAAGTTCAAGACTTTTGGCTGTGGGTCCGCTATCGCCAGTTCCAGCCTCGCCACCGAGATGGTAAAGGGCAAGACCCTGGAAGAGGCGATGCAAATCAAGAACACAGATATTGTCCAGGAGCTCGCGCTTCCGCCCGTGAAGATCCACTGCTCGGTTCTCGCCGAGGACGCCATCAAGGCTGCGATCGAGGACTACCGCGCCAAGCAAGCCCTCAGCATTAAGTAATTTCCGCCGCCCCGTGAACGGGGTGGCGCCCTTCGGGGAACAAAGCCTGTGCCGGGCTACAAATATCCCTAGCCCGGCACGGGCTTTGCGGCACGCAGTGCCATTGCAGACGCCGATTTCAATCGGCGGAGAATGAAAATGGAAACGAGTCCGACAACCAACCCCATCGTCGTGCTAACCCCAGCGGCAGTTAAGGCAGTGAAACGCCAGGCAAAAAAAGCGGGGCAAGAAGGCGCTCTTTTGCGGCTAGGCGTGCGCGGGGGCGGTTGCTCGGGGCTTTCCTACGTAATTGACTTCGAGCGAGACCCCGACCCTGAGTTTGATATGCTCTATCAACAAGAA
>JANNDD010000966.1:0-2024 GCA_031387365.1 Armatimonas sp.
GTCCAACAACACCGGTGCCCGCAAGATGTACGCGATCGAGAGCCGGGGCGAGTACATGGGCTACAGCTTCCTGAGCCGTATCTTCGTGCGCCAGAACTCCTTCTCTCGCTACGCCTACTTCAGCGACACCTGCCCCACTTCCTGGTGGGTAACGGGCCTCACCCGGTTTCAGGGCCCCGTGCATATTAATGGGGTGGATACAACGGGAACCGCCGTGGATCCCGCGGCAACTCTAAGTATTATCTGGAGCAGCATTGGTAGCGTAACTGCCACGCGTCTCTTCACCTACACCGAGAGTGACTACTTCACTACTGCGATGGCTTCCAGCCAGCTCAAGTGGTACCGTAAGAAATTATCTGGGACAAACCTAGAAAAGCCTAGCTCAAGCACTTGGACAGATGTGACTTCGGCGGCGGTTGCCCCTCAGACAAACATCCCGCTCATTCCTATGCCAGCGGCTAACACGAATCAGCTCACCGCAGCGCTAGGAACAGCCACGGCAATCACCACCGTGGGTGTTCAGGTTCCCGGTGTAGGGACGCCCTCCGCAGGGATCTACATCAACGGCGACATCCGGGACATCAACCTCAGCACGTCAGGAACGGGCAATACCACCCAGATAGTGACACTGATCCAGTACAACGCCACCACGCAGAAAGATGTTCGTACCACGATCACCATGAACCCGGTGACAAACACCACTGTGGTAAAAGTGGAGAACCGTACCAACACCACCAATACCTGGAATATCGCCTCCACAGGAACCTGGACAACCGCCTCGACTACCAACTACACAGGCGGCGTGACTAATGGCGTGATCTATGTCAATGGCAATATTGGAGAGCAGACCGGGACGCGGCGGGGTGGCATCGCGGGATCTGTCGCCAATGCCGTCACGGATGCGGGGGGCGTGGTGACGCGGCCCTGGGGAATGCTCATCGCCACTGAGCAGACCAAGAGCGTCAATATCAACGGGGGCATTGTCTACCAGAACTTGATCAGCGATAGCACCAATGCCAACAACCTGCTCTCGACCTCCGCAGCGGCTCTCACCAACAGTGGGATGCTTGGCCTGGTGGCGGGCAACATGCAGCTTGTAGACAGCGATGATGGCGGCACGGCGCTAACCAATATCTCCGTGCACGCGGTCTGTATGGCCTATAATACTTTCAATGCGACCAACCCCACAACGCGCGCTGCGGGTGCCTTCAATCTGATTGGCGGCTACATTGTCAAGACAAACGGGACATTTGGAACCGCCCTGCCCAATGGAACGGTAGAGAATGGCTTTCTGATGAACCGCAACTTCGATCAGCGTGTCACCGACTCCCCGCCTCCGTCGTTCCCGGCGGTGGAGAAGAACTACCAGATCATGTCCTACCAGCGCGCCGTCACTTCCCTAGGCTAGCGCCGGGCGTTGAGGATCACTTTGGTACCGTCGCGCTCCAGCCCAATGGGAAGCTCCCGAAGGCTGGAGAGGGCTTGTCGGACATGCGCCTGGCGGTCGGGTGTGCAGAAGAGAAGCAGAAAGCCGCCGCCGCCCGCGCCCGCCACCTTGCCACCAATCGCCCCCGCATCCAGCGCCGCTTCGTAGTAGGCATTGATGGACGAGTTGGAGATGGTAGTCGCGAGCAGTTTTTTATGCCGCCAGCCCGCATCCATCACCCGACCGATCCGGTTGAGATTGCCATCAATAAGCGCATTGTGAATCTCGTCGGCCTGTGCTTTCATCTTGTCGAGTGTCAGAAGCTTCTCCGCGATATTGTCTTTTTGTTCCAGTAGAATCTTGTCGGCATTGCGCGTGATTCCGGTGTAGAAAAGCATCAGCGACTCACTGAAACGGCGCTTCTGCTCCTCGGGCATGGGCACCCAGCTCACGGCGACTGTTTCATCAGAGTGGAAGTCAATGCGCCGCAGGCCACCGTAGGCCGCGATGTACTGGTCTTGCTTACCGATGGGCTTGCCCAGGATCTCGATCTCAATCTCGCACGCCTCGCGTGCTAGCTGGCCCGGGGTGACAAGCT
>JANNDD010000974.1:0-11129 GCA_031387365.1 Armatimonas sp.
ATGCTGGCCTGCTTGAAACACTTCCCAGGTCATGGCGACACTGCCACGGATTCACATCTTGCCCTGCCTGTCCTGCCACATACGCTCGAAACGATGCAAGCCCGCGAACTGGTGCCGTTTCGTGCAGGAATCGCTGCCGGAGCACCCATGGTGATGACGGCGCATATCTTATTTCCAGCGCTAGACACCGAGATGCCCGCGACCATGAGCCACGCTATTCTCACGGGTCTGCTCCGTGAGACGCTGGGTTTTGCAGGCCTGATTGTCACCGACTGCCTGGAGATGAAAGCCGTCGCCGAGCGCTGGGGAACCGCGCAGGCCGCACTAGCCGCGATCAGGGCGGGAGCTGATATGGTTCTGGTCTGCCACACGCTGGAGCGACAAAAAGAAACCTACGAGACACTGCTTGCCGCCGCCCGCTCGGGTGAGCTGCCGACGGCTCGCCTCGATGCGGCCGTGGCGCACGTACGGGCGGCCAAAGCAAACCTGTCCAGCCTTCCTTTTGATCCTGCACTGCTTGAGGGAAGGCGATATGAGCAGTCCGTTACGACACTTGGCGCGGACGCGCCACAGTAAAGCCCGCCACGTCTAGCCCGCGCCGCAGAAAAGGATGCTCCCCAACTAGCTTCCAGAGCAGGCCGGTTTTGGAGTTCTCCCAGGCAAGCAGTGCCATTCCCAGATCAATGCCGATCACATCGGTGTCGAACCAGCTCTTGTCGGCGTTAAGGGCGTTGGAGAGGCCGTAGCGTCCGGTAATTTTATCTCCGAAGCGCCGCTGAAACGAAGTGATGGCTTTGCTTGTTTGCTCCGGGACGAAGAGAATCCCGGCCAAGGCAGCCGTCGGTGCGACCGTGCCGTCGTGATCGCCCTCCCGTGGGGACTGCGCACCGTAGCCAACAGGGGGAGGCTGATCACACGCCGTGATGCCCCAGATACCCTCACGGTAAGTCACATATTTCTCCGCGTTCTGTGCACAAAAGGCGATATTCTTCTCATGGGAGCGCGTGAAGATCTTCCACCAGTCGCGCCCTTGGCGGTCCTTCAGGCCCTTTAGGTTGACATAGCCCGGCGTCATCTGTGCCCAGAACGCGGGGACAGCAGAGTTTTCCGTGAAAGCTAGGGCATCCCAGGCGGACTGTGGAAGGGGATGCTCAGGAGCGCCTAGAGCTAGGAGGTAGAGGTAGCTCGCTTCCGTGTAGCCCGTCCAGCGTGCCTCCAGGAAGCCTGACTCTGGCTTCCAGCCCATGCTCGGGGCGGACGCGGCGTTCTGCATCCAGCGCCAGTCCGCCTTGGCTACCAGTGCATCGGCACGCTCGGCGCACTCTCCGCCAAAAAAGCGTCCCGCAGCCAGTGCTCCCAGAAAGAGTAGCGTGGAGTCAATGGAGGACAGCTCGCAGCTCCAGACCCGCTTGCCATCGCGCCAGTCAAGAAAATGGTAGAAAAAACCTTTGTTGGGAGCTATCCCCTCGCTGAGGAAACGTAGCGTCAGAAGTGCGCGTCGCTCGGCGTCTGTCTTTGTCACCCAGCCCCGGCTTACTCCAATGGGGAGTGCCGCGAGTGCATAGCCTGTCGCGGCAACCGATGCCACCGTGTAGCTGTCGGTTTTTCCGATGTTCTTTGCCCGGTCTTTGGTGAGCCCGGTCTCCGGGTGTGTCTCGTGCCAGAAAAAGTCAAACGCACGGTGGGCGAGTGTTTCCAGCGAGAGACTAGCCTTCGTCATCGGTTAGTCTTCGTCATCGAAGGGTTCATCATCTGCGGCACCAGAAGTATCCGTGTAGTTGCTGATCTCCTCGCCACGGAAGACAGTGATCAGAAAGTCCTCACGGTCGAAGTTGGGCAGATACGACTGCGCAATATCATCGTCTATCTGTGCGATGAGGCCCTCTTCTTGGTCAATAGGCAGGTCCACTTCCAGAAGCAGGGTGCCGTGGATCGTGTCGTGAGCGTAGTGCAGATCAATCTGCCCAATGCGCCGGTCTTCATCCCAGATGAGATAGACCTCGCTACTCTGGGTGCGGACAAGCCGAATGAGCTTGTAGTTTGTGGGGACGCGATCTTCGTTCATACCTGACAAAATAATACCGCCGGGTGAAGCGTTTCGCCCGGCGGTAGTCTTTTTCTTTTTAGGCTATGCCTGTTCTTTTTAAGCCATACCCGGTTCGAGGCGTGGCGGCCGTGTGTTACTAGGGCGTGTCGCCGAGGGTTCACCGGGCTCCGATGGTGCCGGGGGGGCAGGTGGCTCCTGTGGCTTGCTCGGTGGCTGTGGCTTGCGTCCGCCCATTGTGGGGGCAATAGCATCCTGGATCAAGGCGAGGAACTCGTTGCGATCCAGGGTCTCTCGCTCCACAAGGGCATCGGCCAAGCGGTCTAGGACAATACCGTTTGTGCGCAGAATATCCTCGGCACGCTGGTAGTTGCGGTCAATGATGCTCTGAATGTCTTCGTCTACGATCTTAGCCACTTCGTCGGAGTAGTCTCGCTCCTCCATCATGCCGGTGGGGCCAAGGAAGTTTCCGCCGTGGCGCTTGCCGATCTGGCGATTGCCGAGGCGCTCACTCATCCCGAACTCGCAGACCATGGCGCGAGCGATCTCCGTCACGTTACCCAGGTCGCTTGATGCCCCCGTGTCTAGGCCACCATCTTGGCCGTAGGTGATGATCTCCGCGATTCGCCCTCCCAGTGCCATGGCGATCCGGTCTTCCATCTCGGCCTTGGTGTGGTTGTAGCGGTCCTCCGTGGGCAGTGTGATCGTGATGCCTAGAGCGCGTCCCCGCGGCAGAATTGTCACTTTATGGAGCGGATTGGCGTTCTCTAGCAGCTCCGCCACAAGAGCATGACCTGCTTCATGGATGGCGGTTCGGCGCTTGGCCTCGGGGGTCATCAGGCGGTTCTTGCGGGCAGGGCCCATCATCTCTCGGTCAATGGCCTCCTCAAACTCAGCCATCTCGATCCGGGTTTTCTCACGGCGTGCCGCTAAGATCGCTGCTTCATTGACTAGGTTTGCTAGCTCGGCGCCTGCGAAGCCCGGTGTGCGCTTGGAGATGCTCTCCAGGTTCACATCATCGCCCATGGGCTTACCACGGGTGTGCACGGCTAGGATCGCCTCACGGCCTTTCTGATCGGGCGCGTCCACCATCACGCGGCGGTCAAAACGGCCTGGGCGCAGCAAGGCGGGATCAAGAACATCAGGGCGGTTGGTGGCAGCGATCAGAATAACACCCGAGTTCGGGTCAAAGCCATCCATCTCGACAAGAAGCTGGTTGAGGGTCTGCTCACGCTCGTCGTGGCCCCCGCCCCAGCCCGCTCCACGCTGCCGACCGACGGCATCAATCTCATCAATAAAGACGAGTGCGGGGCGGTTTTGCCGGGCGGTGTCAAAGAGATCGCGGACACGGGAAGCGCCCACCCCGACAAACATCTCGACAAAATCGGAGCCAGAGATATGGAAGAAGGGGACACCTGCCTCCCCTGCGATAGCACGTGCCAGCAGAGTCTTGCCCGAGCCGGGAGGCCCCAGAAGTAAAACTCCCTTGGGAATCTTAGCGCCGAGTGCCTGAAAACGACGTGCATTCTTCAAGAAGTCTACGATTTCCTGGAGCTCTTGCTTTGCTTCGTCCACGCCAGCAACATCGTCGAAGGTCACTTTCGGGATATTCTCATTGGGGCGACGGATGCGTGACTTGGTAAAATTCAGTGCCTGGTTGTTGCCATTTTGGGCTGCGCGGCTAAAAATGACGTAGATCACCACGCCTCCCAGCACGAGAGCCAGAATGGGGAAGAGAGACGCCAGAAGGTAGTCCATCGGGCCTTCGGGAATCTGGGAGAACCGAACATTTTTTTCGGTAAGTAGCTTACTGAGGCGGCTTCTCTCCACATCGCTGGAGATGAGTGTTACCTGGAAATCAACCTTGTTATCTGCAACTCCGGGCGTCGGGACAAACTTGCCAATAAAGATGTTCTTTTGGAAATTCCCCGAAGCGATCACATTGCCCTGGTTGATTTTCTCAATGAACTGACTGTATTCAAGCTGCTGCGGTTGGGGGAACCAGGGTAGGGATGTACGCGAGAGTGTCACCTTGACGAAAAACGCTAAGGTGAGCGCGAAAACAACCAGTAAACCTAGCCGTAAAGTACGGTTCAAACGGAAAGCCTCCTCGGGATGCCTGAGCCTCTAAAGTGCCTGAGCCACCCCGCCAACAGTACGGGTATTATACCACGCAAGCATTATCGGGCTTCGTGGCACTTCTCTCCACTCACCCTCTGTACCAATAAGTACGCTCGCCTTCGCCGGAGGGTTCCCACAGAAGGTATACTCGGTGCTGTGCAGGAGGCTTTCTTTGTTCGCAGTCCGTCACCCGGTGCAGTGTTGCGCTTTTTGGAGCGTCTGGCACGGCGGGGGGAGGCTCTGCCCGATGTTGTCTGGATCTCCGATGCCATGGGGGAGCCACCGTGGCGGGCACTTTCCGGCGTCGGCTTGGAGAGAGTTGCGCCACGTCTCGCTCAGGCATTTCCGCCCGAGGTGCTCTGGGTTGTACAGACACGTGTAGGCTGGCAGTGGTGTCGGTTTGCCGATGATGGCACCCAGGAGTCAGGCACCCTGGGCAAGAAGCGTCTCTGGCAGCCAAGCTCGCCTCTAGAGTTATGGGGAAAGCCGCGGGGACTTCCGCTCGCGCGGCTAACGCACCCCCCGCGGATTCTTGACTATGACACCGTGGCCCAGCTAGACCAGCGCAGCCTTCTCCAGGAAGACACACCGCGCCGCTACCAATTCTCACTGACGGACTCGGAAAATGGCCGTTAGAGAGGTCGCACCCAGATATTGCGGAAGCGGGTGGGGTTGTTGTGATCCTGGAGCTGGAGGGGGGCGGGGCCGTGGGAGGTGTATTTATTGACATCCCGGTGCGCCACGGGCCAGAGAATCTCCCGGTGGTTCTGCACGACAATGCCATTGTGGATCACCGTGACAAAAGCCGGGCTCTCCAGCTTCCCGTCGGCGGCGAACTGGGGCGCTGTGAAGAGAATGTCGTAGGTTTGCCACTCACCAGGCTTACGGCTGGCGTTGACCAGTGGTGGGTTCTGACCGTAGACCGAGCCACACTGTCCATCCGCATAGGTCTCGTTGTTATAGGAGTCGAGCACCTGGATCTCGTAGCGCCCTTGAATAATCACTCCAGAGTTACCACGACCCTGGCCATTGCCCTTGACCTCGGCAGGGGTGGCAAACTCCAGGTGAAGCTGCATATCTCCAAATTTCTCACGCGTCTCGTTGCTTCCTAGCCCCTTGGTCACCACCATTGCACCGTCCTCAATCTTCCAGGGACGAGTCCAGGCATCGGTGTTTGTGCCATCGAATAGGACTTTTGCATCCGCAGGCGCGGGAATTATAGGGCCTGCGGGTGGAGGCGTCACGACGGCGGGGCGAGGACGGAGCTTGTCATGGACACGCCACTTATTGCCCGGCAGAAAAGGCGTATCGGTAAAACCATCTTGAAAGAATCGCATGCCACTAGTGTAGCAAAAATCCTGTTTGATAACAAGATAGGCATGGTACAATATTTTGCGATGGCCTCTTTCCCCCAAATTACCCCCGGTAAAAAACTGCGTGTTCCTCTTGTTGAGAGCAACCGAACTACAGGAGGGGCTTTTCAAGTTTGGCGCGGTGAGGAAATTGTTCATCAAGGCTCCAACTACGGCACCGTTGTGCCTGACCCTGCTCCTGATATCTGGCGCCCGATTGGGCTTGTGCAGCAACGGGAAGAAGACTTTGCGATCTTCCTCTACACCCCAACCGATGCAGCGCCCGGTGAGTACGAGCTGCGTCTCGCTACCACGATGGGCTCACGTAGCGGACGTTTTATCGTCGGTTAGTCCTCCCAGCGGAACCGGGCTAGGGCAAATCCGGCGAAGATCAAAGCGAAGAGTAGCACCACTCCCAGTGACGGGAGCGTCTCCACGAGACCAAGCCCGCGCCAGGTAACCAGGTCAAAACCATCTACGGCCCAGCGCGTGGGGAGAAGCTGCGAGATCGGTTGCACCCAAGCCGGCATCATGAAAGTCGGAATCCACGCGCCCCCTAAAAAGCTCATGGTCAGCACTGCGGGCACTGCGAACGCTCGGCACTGTCCCTCGGTGCGGCCCAGCGCGGCGATCAGGAGCCCAAACGCCGCAACCATGAGCGACGAGGCCACGGCCAGTAAGAGAAAGCCGACCGTACTCCCATTGACCCGGATGCCATAGAGCATAGCTCCAAAGGCGAGCACCGCGGAGAGCACCACCAACCCGATCAGAGTGGACGATATCCAGCGGCTTCCCAGGAGCATCAAACGCGAGATCGGCGCGGCCCTTAGCCGTTTCCAGAGCCCTAACCGCCTATCGCGTACCATCCCGATTGCAAAGTCTATTGCGAAAAAGAGCAGCCCCTGAACCCCCATTCCAATAAAGACATGGGTTGCGCTCGCCTTGCCCCCGCTGGCATCCTTGGGCTCGTTAGGTTTCTTAGCGACCACCGCTTCGCTCTCCATCTCACAGGGATTCGATAGGCCCATACCCGTGACTTCCGGATTTGGGAAGGCTTCCTGGCTGACTACCTGCATCACCTGCTGGGTCATGAGGCCACGCGCCATCTGCAGATCCGCATTGTGCGCCGGGTCGTAGAGAAACGTGAGCTTGGGGCGTGGGGCCATGGGATTGAACATCGCGCTTGCGGACTGCTTGCCAAAGTCTTTGGGGATCACGAGCGCGACGGAGGCTTTTCCTATTCTCACTGCCGCACGCGCCGCCTCTTCGCTGGTTGGTGTCAGGGTGAAGCTTCCCTCGGTTCTTAGGCCCTCTATAATTTTTCGAGAGACTTTGCTCTGGTCCGCATCCGCAACCAGCACGGCGATTGTTGCCTTTTTTGAATTATCGCCTCCGCCAAAGATCATGGCGAAAAACGATGCCAGCATGATAGGGACAAACATCGTGGCGACAAGCGCTCGCTTGTCAGAGAAAAAGAGGCGCAGGTCGTTGGCGACCAGGGCACGGAATACTCGGTTCATTCGTCGCGCAGGCTCCTTCCGGTCAGGTGGAGAAAGACGGATTCCAGGCCACCGCGCTCGCTGGCATCGCGCCAGGTGAGCCCGTTGGCCTTGAGCAGCTCCCGGGTCGCTTCGTTACTCTCCAGAGTGATGAAGCCGC
Organism: Armatimonas sp.; assembly: GCA_031387365.1. Lineage (GTDB taxonomy): Bacteria > Armatimonadota > Armatimonadia > Armatimonadales > Armatimonadaceae > Armatimonas. Next base: position 7,177 of record JANNDD010000974.1, read on the forward strand.
TCTCTTTTCGTGGCAAGAGCTCCCCGAGCTCGGCCAGAGTCCCCTCAGCGACAATCTGCCCCTGATCCATGATGGCGATCCGCTCACAGAGGCGCTCCACTTCCTCCATGTAGTGGGTGGTGCCCCGCGCGGCGAGCTTCTCTAGCGCCTCAAAGATCGCATTACGGCTCTGGGGATCCACCCCTACGGTGGGTTCGTCCAGCACCAGCAGCTCTGGTTCGTGAAGCAGCGCGGCGGCGAGGTTTAAGCGGCGCTTCATCCCCCCGGAAAATGTCCGCACTTTGTTCTTCGCCCGATCCGTCAGCCCCGCAAGCTCCAGCGCGTGATTTACCTGCTCCGCCAAGTGTGAGCCACTGATCCCGTAAATAGCCCCGAAGAAGCGCAGGTTCTCCACCGCCGATAGATCGTCGTAGAGGGCGAGCTCCTGGGGGACATAGCCGATCTTGCGCTTGAGCGGGTCACACTCGCCCGAGAGCGGCTCGCCATTAAAGAGGATCTCACCACTATCGGGCTTGAGAGCACCAACCAGCATCGAGATGGTCGTGGTCTTGCCCGCACCATTGGGGCCGAGAAGGCCAAAGCGCTCCCCACGCTTGACGCTCAGCGAGAGACGATCCACGGCCACCCGCTCGCCGTAGCGCTTGGTCAGGTTCTTGAGTTCGAGCATCGTACCACCAAGAACAGCCAAACTCGGCAAATAGTTGCAAACGTGTAGGAATCGTCACACGGGCTTCAGACGAACCGCGCGCAGGTTCATCACGCCATCACCCGGTTTGGTCTTTGGTATGACCGTTAGTCGGTATGTTCCTGCAAGTAGCTGGCTCAACGAGGGATCGGTAGGCATAGGATTTCCAGCTCTTTGGAACTTCTCCCAACTGCCTGTCGTAGGCACCGTGCACCACCAGGTAATTACCTTACCTCTTGTTGCAAACTCTAGAGTAAATCGTGCTCCTGCGGCAGAATCAGGGCAGGCAAGCTCTACTTCAGGCATGAACCTGCCGGAGGAAGTTACTCGGAAATCCCAGCTTACGGTGTCTTTTGCATCCGTCCAGAACCCGATACAGTTTTTATCGGACTCAAAGCGTGCGGTGCTCCCCTCTATCTTGGCATCGCTGGCGAGCAGCGTGATTACGCCGTCGGGGCCAGGGGTAGGGAGCGTGGCCTCCACCCTGGGCGGGCCGTCGAGCTCCAGCACGATCACGGGAAGAAGCTGGTTTTTTAGCGACTCCGGGAGCGTGAGGGTGATACCTTCCGGGCTGGCACTCGCGGGAACACTGATGCGCTCTTTTCCCAGTGTCCGAGCCGACTTTACTTTTGTTTTTAGGCCAGGGAGCAGAATCGTCGGTTGGCTGGTGCTGAAGACATGCAGATAGAGTTTATTGTCCTTGCGTGTCACACGGCCCCAGGGCAGCGGCTTGGAAAACGGGCTGGCCTGCGTCCCGTAGATCGCCTCGCCGTGCGCTTTGAGCCACTTGCCCATCATTGCTAGGCGCTCAACAATCGGCGCAGGGAACGTCCCCTCCGGCGTTGGCCCGACATTGAGTAAATAGTTGCCGCCTTTGCTGGCGCAGTCAATGAGATTCTTGAGGAGTGTCTCCGTAGACTTCCAGTTGGTGTCTTTGCTCTTAAACCCCCAGGTGTCGTTGAGGGTCATGCACGACTCCCAGTCCACGCCCTCCCCAAAGCCATTGGCGGGAATCTCTTGTTCTGGCGTGCCGTAGTCGCCCGCGAAGTCGCCCTTGGTCATTCCGGCCATGCCCTGACGGCCTTTGTCCACACGGTTGTTGACGATGATACTGGGCTGGAGAGAGCGCACGAATTTATAGAGATCCACGCCTTTATCGTGTGTCCAGGTACCTTCCCACTCGCCGTCGAACCAGGCAATCCCGATGGGGCCGTAGCCCGTGAGGAGCTCTTTCAGCTGGCCCTTCATGTACTCGATGTAGCGATTGAAGTTGGCCTCGGCGACCGGGCGCTTGTCCCAGCCACGACGCGGGAGATAGTCGGGGTGGTGCCAGTCCATGATGGAGTGGTAGAAGCAGAGCTTGATCTTCTGTTTCTGGCACTCCACCGCCAGCTCTTTGAGAATATCGCGCTTAAACGGCGTGCCCATCACGTCCCAGTCGGTGAGTTTGGAGTCCCACAAACAGAAGCCATCATGGTGCTTGCTGGTGATGACCATGTAGCGCATCCCGGCATCTTTGGCGGTGGCGACCCACTCTTTGGCGCTAAACTTCACGGGGTTGAACTGCTGCTGGAGCGGCTCGTAGTCCGCAACCGTGATCTGTGCGGAGTTATAAATCCACTCCCCAACCCCGCCGATATCGCGGCCCTTCCAGACCCCGCCCGGCACGGCGTAGAGCCCCCAGTGAATAAACATCCCAAAGCGCGCCTCGCGGAACCAGGCCAGTCTCCGCTCGCGGTCAGCATCAATGCGTTTCATGAGGCTATTTTACCCTGATCGTAGCCGTTGGAGCTGCACGAGGCCTGGTGGGAGCTTGAATGCGACGTCCTCTTCCAGCACGATAAACTCCTCGACACTCTCCGCGCCACGGGCTCTAAGCGCTTCGACAACGCCCTGGAAAATATCTTCGGGAGCCGACGCGCCTGACGTGACGCCGACAGTTTGTGCGCTCTCGAGCATGTCGTCAGTGAGGAAGTGGGCATCGTCGATCAGAAATGCCTTTGCCCCGTGGGCCTCGGCCACTTGACGTAGGCTACGGGAGTTGGACGATGTCTGGGAGCCGATCACCAGGATCGTGTCGGCTTTTGTCGCGAGTACTTTCACGGCATCCTGGCGGTTCTGTGTGGCGTAGCAAATATCCGACGACGGCGGGTTCTCCATCCTCGGGAAGCGCGCCTTGAGCGCGTCCACAATGCCACGTGTTTCGTCAATGGAGAGGGTCGTCTGCGTCAAATAAATCAGTTTCTCATCGGGCGGCTCCGCTAAATCAGCCACCTCGTGCTCCTCACAGACAAGAATTAATTTCCCCGGAGCCTCACCCATCGTGCCTTCGGTTTCGACATGGCCCCGGTGCCCAATAAAGAAAATCCCGTAGCCGCGCTTCAGGAACTTATGGACTTCTAAATGAATCTTGGTGACGAGTGGACAGGTGCCATCAATCACATTGAGCTGCCGCGCGATTGCCTCCTGGCGCACCGCAGGCGAGACACCGTGCGCGGAAAAAATCAAATTGCTCCCTGGTGGCACGTCGCTGAGAAAGTCCGTGAAGATCACGCCCCGCTCGCGGAGCCGTGCCACCACATGCTCGTTGTGGATGATCTCGTGACGCACATAGAGCGGCGCCCCATAGACCTCCAGCGCCACCTCGACAATTTCAATCGCTCGATCCACCCCCGCACAAAAACCGCGCGGACCCGCCAGAAGAACATTCATTATTGTTTATTGTACCCGCCGTTTTTGGGGCGGCTTAGGTACAATACGCACCATGTTTAATTTTGATTTACTCAAGACCCTTTGCGAGACGCCTGGGATTCCTTCCCGCGAGGAGCCGATTCGCGAGGTTGTGATCGAGGCGCTGACGCCGCTGGTAGACTCCATCTCCGTGGATGTGATGGGCAATGTGATCGGGTACAAGAAGGGCACCGGCGGCCCTAAGGTTCTGATCGCGGCGCACATGGACGAGATCGGCTTTATGGTCAAGCACATTGATGACAAGGGATTTATTCGCCTGCAGCCGGTCGGAGGCTTTGATCCGCGCAACCTAGTGGCGCAGCGGGTCTGGGTGCATGGCTTTGTCGGCGAGTCGCTGCTCGGGGCGCTGATGCCCTCCAGCAAGCCGATCCATACGGCCACCGCTGAGGAGCTGAGCAAGCCCCCCAAGCTGGAGGGATTGTTTGTGGACTTAGGGCTTTCCGCCGACGAAGTGAAAAAGAAAGTCGAGATCGGTGACCCCGTGACCCTGGCGCGCACCTGTGAGCGGATCGGGCAC
>JANNDD010000010.1:0-1937 GCA_031387365.1 Armatimonas sp.
CGCGATGCCGTCGGCGGCTGTTTCCCGTAGCGCGAACGTGGCGATCTCCAAGCGGTCGGCCTGGTCTTGTGTGGGCGCTCTCAGCAGATCGGCCACCTTTGGTGGCACGGCGCAGAGGGCCATGCGGGGGGCATCGGCGACACTCAAACGGAAGCGTCCCAGGATGTGGGCAGCGCCGTCGTTTTGCACGAGAACCACCTCAAGCGCGTCATTGTCGGCGAGTTCGAGGGGTTCGGCGAAGGCCAGGACGAGGTGGTGATCCTTGCCGAACTCCGGTCCAATGCCCCATGCGGAGCCAGAATCGCCGTCGGCGGCGTGCGCGGCGTCCTTTTTGGGCTGGCCATAATCGGCGCTGGCTCGGACAATCTTTACCTTCTCGCGCTTGCCGCCCGCGCGGACAATGTCTACGATGAGCTCATGGAGCAGGTAGCCACCGTCGTCGGCGCGGCCGGGACCGCCCTTGGGGAGGTCAGGCGATGCCAGCGCATCTACTCGGAGGGCACCAATGCGCCCGGTGCCGGGGCGGGCGAGGAGTGTGTAGGTGTCCTTGGCGGGGCGGGGGCCGCCCACCGCGACCTGGCCGTCGTCGGCGAGGGCGAACGTGGCACCACCGACGCTGGTGGCCTTGGTCACGCGCAGCGGCTTCCAGCCGCCGAAACCTGAGATTGCCGACACGAAGGCGTCTACCACCGGTTGGTGCTCGGCGGCGAGGATCCGGGCGGCATTCTTGCTGTCGGCGACTTCCTTCAGCTTATTCCACTTCGTGCGCTGCTCCGCCACGCGGGGCGTCTCGTCGTAGGTGACATCGCCCTTGACGACTCCCGCGAACACGGCCTGCAGCGACCAGTAGTCGGAGGTCGGGACGGGGTCGAACTTGTGGTCGTGGCACCGCGCGCAGTTGGCGGTGGTGCTGACAAAAGTAGACATCGCCTGGTTGACCATATCGTCGCGGTCCAGAATCTGGAACGGGACGGGGGCGGTGTAGTAGGCGCTCAGGTCGAAGTTGCCGGCGCTCAGGTAGCCAAGGGCGGGGGTGAGGTCGGGGCGATTGGGGTAGAGCGCATCCGCGGCTAGCTGTTCGCGCACGAAGCGGGCGTAGGGGACATCGTTGTTGAACGTCTGGATGACATAGTCGCGGAACGGCCAGGCGTTCTTGCGCCCCATGTCGTGTTCGGAGCCGTGGGAGTCGGCGTAGTGGATGGTGTCGAGCCAGTGGCGGGCCCAGCGCTCGCCGTAGCGTGGCGACGCCAACAGCCGATCCACGACCCGCTCGTAGGCACCCGGCGCTTTATCGTTGACAAAAGCCGCGATCTCCGCTTCGGTGGGCGGGAGGCCGATAAGGTCGAACGTGACGCGGCGGATCAGAGTGGGGCGGTCAGCCTCCTTGGAAAACCCCAGCCCCTTCGCGGCGAGGCGTGCGTCCAGGAAGCGGTCCACGGGATGCAGTGCTTTGCCCAAGGGAAGGGCAGGTTTCTTAATCGGTAAGAGCGACCAGTGCGTGTCCCCGGCGGGCGTAGCGGCGCTCGCCTCGGGCCAGGAGGGGCCAGACTGGATCCAGCGGCGCAGGGTTGCCACCTCGGTGGGCGTCAGCGGGGTCTTGCCGCTGGCTTTGGGCGGCATGATGAGATCGGTGTCGGTGGTGGAGACCCGCTGGATGACGGCGCTGGCATCGGGGTCGTGCGGCACCAGGCCGCGCGCTCCGCTGCTTCCCCCCGTCAGAGCGCTCTTGAGCTGAGTCAGCTTCAGCCCGCCTGCGGCTTGGATGTCGCCGTGACACGGCATGCACTTGGCGCGCAGGAGGGGCTGAACCTCCTTGGTAAAGTCGGGGCCTTGAGCGGCGGGGGCCTTGATTTGACTGGACGACCGTGCGGGCAGCAGGCTTGCACCAGCAATTGCGAGGGATGTCAGCGCGAGGAGAGCGCCACGGAGCGGACGGG
>JANNDD010000248.1:0-1475 GCA_031387365.1 Armatimonas sp.
GCTCGGACTCCGCCAGCCACGTGCCTCGTCGGTTAAAGACGCGGCGCTCGTGGGCAAAGTACAGCGACGGCAGAGCGATACGGCGCGCCTTGACGTAGCGCCAGATGTCCAGCTCGGTCCAGTTGGAGAGAGGGAAGATACGGAAGTGCTCCCCGGGCGCTTTCCGTCCGTTGTAGAGGCTCCACAGCTCCGGGCGCTGGTTTTTGGGGTCCCACTGTCCGTATCGGTCGCGGTGTGAGAAGAAGCGCTCTTTCGCCCGGGCTTTCTCTTCATCACGCCGTGCGCCCCCCAGTGCTGCATCCGCGCGTAGCTCCTCAAGCGCATCTAGGAGCGTTCGGGTCTGGAGCGCGTTTCGTGTCCCTTCCGGGCCAAGCTCTTCCGTCACGCGACCCGTTTGGATGCTCTCCTCCACGTAGCGTACTAACAAATCCGCACGAAGCTCTCTCGCTAAGTTATCGCGGAACGTCAGTGTCTCCTCAAAGTTATGGCCGGTGTCTATGTGCAGCAGCTTAAAGGGAATCCGAGCGGGCGCAAACGCACGCGCCGCCAGGTGTGCCAGCACGATAGAGTCCTTGCCGCCGGAGAAGAGCAGCACGGGACGCTCAAACTGTCCGAAGGTCTCTCGCAAAACGTAGATCGCTTCAGATTCAAGGGTGGCGAGGGCGGGTTCTAGCATGGTGGTTGTCTCGCTCCGTTGTCTCGCCCCCGTTGGAGAGGGGCGTCTTATTGTCGCTTCGCGACACGAAGGCCCTTCGGGCCATACCCCGTTGATTTGGGATGGGCGCTTGCGCCCTTTGTGTCCGAGGCACGAGGACAATAAGACGCCCCGGTTTATCGGGGCGATAGATCGGGGCGTCGCTTTCTACGCCGCCTCGACAAACGCGGTACGCATCAGCGCGCCGAGCTCCTCGTCGCTGGCACGGTCCACGAAGCTGGGAAAGTCCTCGTCTTCGGCGCGCTCGTTGAGATAGCCGTTCAGGAGATTTTCTAGTGCAATCGGAATATCCGTCGCCGGAACCTTGCGCCAGATCGGGCGCACAAACTTCGCGTCGCGGCCCAAGCGCCCGCCCAGAGAGATATCGTAGCCATCCACTTTATCGCCGCCGGGAAGCTTGACCACGCAGCCCTGGAGGCCAATATCGCCGATATGATGCTGGCCGCAGCCGTTGGGGCAGCCATTGAGGTTGATGCGCAGCGGCTCGTCTAGCGAGACGGTTTTGTCGAGGTGCCGGACGATTTGCCACATGAGATTTTTGGTCTCGGTGAGTGCGAGGTTGCAGAACTCGCTGCCGGTGCAGGCCACGGCGGCGCGGCGGATCGGGGACGCCACCACGGGGAAGCCAATCGCCTCCAGCGCAGCAACCACCGTCGGGACATCCGCCTCTTTTATATTGGGAATGAGCAGATTTTGCTGATTGGTAGTGCGCGTGTCGCCGGTGCCAAACTCTTTGGCGAGCCGGGCCACTTCAAAGAGC
>JANNDD010000103.1:0-9379 GCA_031387365.1 Armatimonas sp.
GAGTCGGCGGAGTATGCCCTGCGCCTGAACACCGAGAAAGCGCGCTCGGAGCTACTCATCATGCCGATTCTGATGGAAGCGCGACGGCAGGCACACTACCAGATCAGCGTGTTCTCTGGAGCCAGTTTTATCGTTGATGCCGCCCAGCGCCTCGCTGGGTTCTGCGACTATCTGGTCTCCGCCTCGCCTGAGTCGCTTTATTTAGAAGCGCCTGTGCTCGCTGTTGTGGAAGCCAAGAACGAAGCCATTGTCAGCGGCTACGGCCAGTGCATCGCCGAGATGGTCGCAGCCAAGATTTTCAACGAGCGTGCGGGAACACCACGCACTGTAATCTATGGTGCTGTCACTACGGGCGATGCCTGGAGCTTTCTACAGCTCTCCGGGCAGAGTGTGGTCATGGAAGACGGCTACTACTACTTAGATCGTATTGAAAACATCTTGGGGATTCTCTTATTTATGGTTCGTCCTAATGTCTTGCTCGAAAATCCCGAGGGACGTTTGGCAGGAACTGTAACGAAACATCACGAATAAGCTGCTATGAACAGAAGAACACTACTCTCTTTTGTGCCGCTGGCGGCACTAGCGCTGATGACGGGCTGTAAGCCTGAAGAAGCCAAGACGACGGGCACGGCAGGCGGTGGGACGAAGAAGATCAAGATAGTCTTTATTCCTAAGAATGTCGGCAACCCGTACTTTGATGCGATTGACAAGGGCATGAAGGCCGTCTGCGAGGCTGAGGGCGCGGAGTACAAGATGACCGGCCCGGCAGCAGCGGAGGCGACCAATCAGATTCAGTACATCAAAGACGAAGTCCAGGCCGGGGCGAATGTGATCTGTCTGGCGGCAAACTCCGTGGATGCGCTGAACAACACGCTCGATGAGATTCGGGCTAAGGGCGTCAAAGTGGTTACCGTGGACGCCGACCTCACGGGCAACGAGAGTCACCGTGATATTGGGGTCTTTGCGACCGATTTCTCCAAGTTCGGCGGGGCTATTTTAGAGCAGCTTGGCAAGGGCATCAACTACACCGGCGAGGTCGCGATTCTCTCGGCCACCAGCGACTCACCCAACCAGAAGCTCTGGGTGGAGCAGATGAACGCGGCGTGGAAAGACCCTAAGTACGCCAAGATGCCACTGGTCGCGACGGTCTTTGGCGACGATAAGCCCGAGAAGAGCGCCACCGAGATGGAGGGGCTGCTCACCAAGTTCCCGAACCTCAAGGGCGTGATCGCGCCAACCACAGTAGGTGTCTCGGCGGCAGCGAAGGTCGCGCAGCAGCGCGGTGTCTACCCAGGCGGGGCCAATGCTAAGAACGGCGGCGTGCGGGTCTTTGGACTCGGTCTGCCCAAGCAGATGCGGAGCTTTATTGAGGGAGGTGTCACGCCTGAGATCATGCTCTGGAGCCCCGTGGACATGGGAAAGGTCACGGCGTATGTCTGCCTCGCTCTGGCAAAAGGCGAGCTGAAGGCGGAGAAAGGGCAGAAAGTCAAAGTCGGCGAAATGGGCGAGCGGGCAGTCGAGGACTTGAACAAGATCACGGTCGGCCCCCCCACGATCTTCACCAAAGAGAACGTCGCCCAGTTCGACTTTTAACCACCCGGTTGGAGCGGGGTGGCTACCGAGCCTGCGGCTAGAAAGGCCGTTCCGGCCATGCGAAGTGTGTATGGGCGGAACGCCCTTTGTAGCGTGAAGCGCTCTACAGTCCCGCCGCTCTAACCGGCGGGACGATTCTTCCACGCGGCCAGCACGGCGGCCTCTTTCTCGGGTGTGAGGGTGTTCTTCCAGGCGTTTTCCTGCGGGCGCTGTGCATCCCAGACCAGCGTGTCGCGGACGGTTTCAAGCGCGGTTCGGTAGGTGAGCCCCGCCAGGTTGGCGCGCTGGGTCCGGGTCGCGCCGCCGTCGGCACGGCCTAGAAGGCCCAGGATCCACAGCGGGAGCTCCAGCCACGGCTTGACATCCTGCGCCTGAAGAAAGGCTTCCTCGGCGTAGGTAATAGTCGGCTGTGCGCCGCTCGCCAGCACACAGGTCGCTAGGAGCTGTCCCAAGCACATCGGCGGGCCATCCGCGTTGTAGATTCCTGTGCGCCCCGCTTCCAGCAGACGGAGGGTCCACTCGGCTAGATCGCGCACGTCAATCCACTGGATCGGGAGCTCCGGGCTACCAGGAGCGAGAACCTCCCCACCCTGCGCTACGCGGTGTGGCCAGTAGGTAAAGCGGTCCGACGGGTCGTGCGGACCAACAATCAGGCCGGGGCGGATAATTAGCGCCCCCTCGGGGAAAGCCACTTGCGCCGCTTGCTCACAGAGCACCTTGAGGGGGCCGTAGGTTTCGCCCGTAAGCTCTTCTGTCGTGGGATCGTCCAGTGTGCCCAAGGGCGATTCCTCATCGGGCGACGACTCCGGCCAGTTTGTGTAGACAGACACTGTGGAGATGAAGCAGTAGCAGCTGGTTTTGCCTTGGAGTGCTTGTGCACTTTTGTACACAATGCGTGGGAGATAACCACAAGTATCAACGACGGCATCGAAGTGCAGCCCCTCAAGCTGTGCGAGATCGTCGTCTTTAGTGCGATCCCCCAGAAGCTCCGTCACACCGGGAAAGAGCCCCGGGTTGGTTTTGCCCCGGTGGAAGATTGTCACTGTATGCCCAGACGCCAGTGCTGCCTCTACCAGATGGCGCCCCAGAAAAAGTGTCCCCCCCAGGATCAGTAGTTTCATCCCATACCCCCCCTAGAAAAACAAAACCCCGGCGCAACAAGACGAAGCGCCGGGGTCGGAGAGAAGCTTACTTCTTGCTGGTGATGGTTAACTTGCCGGTAGCGGGATCGAAGTCCACGTCTACGTCTAGTGCCTTGCCCACAAAGCTCAGTGGCACAATGGTACGTCCTCGGTCAATGTAGGAAGTGCGCTCCATGCTGACACTCTGGCCGTTCACAGTGGCGCTCGGGGAGCCCACCTTGATAATCACCTCACGGTCAGCGTTCAGTGCCCGAACCGTCTTGGCATCAGCGGCCCACATGACCTGTCCGCCCGTGTGCTCGAAGATCTGGCGGAACGGCGCGAGCGGGATACCTGCCTCAACACGGGGCTCGACATCGAAGTTGATTGCACTGCCATCGAAGGCTACCATCAGCTTCTTGCCGAACTCATTGGTCATTGCACTGGAAAGAACCGGCTTGATACCCCGTGCAGTGCGCGGCGCGGACTTCACGCTACGATGTGGCACCATCAGATCGGCGCTTCGCACAGCCTGGGCAGTAGCGAAACCCGCAGCGCGAGTAGCGGCTCCCGGCGTAGAGGGCATGGGCCGACCTACCGAGATCCCCGTAGCCACTGGCATGGGAGCGTGTAGCCCCTTGGCGACAGGCTGAGCGACGCGTGTTTCGGTTGCAGCGAGAGTCTTCGTGGCCACCGCGGTGGACTTCACACTCGTCCGAGCCACGCGGGGCTCCACGGAGCGTGTTCCGCTGATATTGGGCAGCATGAGCTGAATCGGCTTTACGCCAGATGTGGCACGCACACTTGCTGCTAGGGCGCTAGGCACAGCAGAGAGCTGTGGTTGCGCAGGCTCGCCGGACTTATTGCTCAGGTCCTTGATATCCGTCGCACGCTCAGTATTACCTCCCGGGTTGTCGACGAACACTTCCTTGCGTGTCGTGGTAGCGGCGTTCGAAGACTCCAGGTAGCCGGTGGCTTCAATAATATGCTTACCATTGCTAACCGTGGTGGTGTCGAAGAGGAAGGAGTAAGGCGGGTAGTTCTTGAGCACCTTGAACTGCTTATCGACGTAAAACGAGACATAGGGGTTCTGATTGTTAGGTGCTTTGACATCCATCTGTATTTCAACAGTACCCATCAAACGTCTGGAGGGCAGTGCACGGAAGGTCATCTGCGGGGCACCGGCGGCGCTGACACTGGCGGGAGTAGCATTCTCACCACCCAGGGTACTGTTCTTGCTCTGCGCCACGACCTGAAGGTCTGTGGTGGAGATCGCACCGCTCTTGTTGATTACCTTCACCTGGAAGGTATGGGGGCCTTCGGCCAGGGTTGAGCCATCAACCTCAAAAGTAAGCACATTGCCCAGACTCGGGACATCCAGGTTGCGGCCCGCCCACTGAACCCCGTCTACATGGAGCTCCACACGAGTGATTGGAGAAGCGGAGAGGCTCTTGAACGAGAAGTCCAGCTTGAAGGAGCCTGCACCAATAATCTCCCCCTTGAGAGGAGTCAGAACACGCAGATCTGCTGCGGAGCCACGGGTCACGGAAGATTGTGCAAGAGCACCGCTCTGCATAACCATCAAAAGCGAAAGAGCTGTGGGAACGCCGAGCGCTGCCACACCGAGCCGTCGGATTGCCATAGGTTTGTCCTCGTATCTTGTCTCTATATTCTGAGAGACAGAAAAACTGTTGAAAGGATAACACAAGCCCTATCCCACTGTCAAGTGAAATCGGGGGAATATTCTGAGGGAAACTCTAGACCTTGCCCTTGAAATACTCGATGGTGGCGCGCAGACCATCTTCCAAGCTGACTTTGGGCTCCCAGCCAAGAATCTCCTTGGCCTTAGTGCTGTCCGGGCGGCGCTGCTTAGGATCGTCAGCGGTCTTGAGTGCCTCGTAGACGATCTCACTGTCGGATTCCGTGAGGCGCTTGATCTCCTGGGCAAACTCCAGCATCGTGCGCTCTGTGGGGTTCCCCAGGTTGATAGGGCCGGAGATTTCAGCGGGAGTCTGCGAGAGCCTGTAGATGCCCTCCACGAGATCGGCGACGTAGCAGAAGCTGCGGGTCTGGGTGCCGGTGCCATAGACCGTGATATTATCGCCGCGCAGAGCTTGCCCAATAAAGTTAGGGACGACCCGGCCATCGTCTAGGCGCATCCGGGGGCCGTAGGTATTGTGCGCCAGAATCCCGGTTCCTGCCACGAAGTTTTCACACTCGGGGACGGAGAAATCGTAGACGAGCGCGGTGGTCTCGACAGGTTCGATGGCCTTCACCGGAGCCCAGACTAGGTCGCCAAAGCGCCCTGCCTGTAGCCTCTGCGGTACACGACCTGACCACTGGAGAATGTCGTAGCTCTCCAGTCCCTGAACGGTGATACGGTAGAACGGGTAACGACGATCTGGGTCAGCGGAAGGGCCAGAGGTAATCTTTGTGTCGTACTTTCCTAGAAACGCCACGATCCCGAAGCGAAGCAGACTATAGATCAGATCGGTTGCCAGCCCTTTGCTAACCGTATTGAACTCTAGTCGTCTCCCAACACTCTTACCCGAGTGCGTGCCATCACCCTCTCGATAGCCCTCCAGGAAATGGACGAAGCGCTCTTGAGGAAGCTGCATCACCCAAGCAGGGATGCGCTTCTGCGCGGAGAGTCCTTTTAGTCCGAGCACCTCCCCCATGAGCCAGCAGAGGAGCTTGGAGTGGGTGTAGAGAGTAGGACCACGGTGCCCTTTGACTGCGGTTCGACCCACGCGCACTCCCAGGCTCTCTTCTAGGATCGCCTGGGCTCGATCTAGAGCGGTGGTATGGGTGCAGAGAGTGATTAAGTAAGTGCCCTTGTCGGCGTAGCTGGCGATAGTTCCTTCCGCCAGGAAGAGCCCCAGAAACCAGAGGAAGTCATCGCTCAAGAGGAGTTTGTTGTGGAGAGTGACACTGGTACTCGCAAAGTTACGCACCTTCGCGACGGAGGGCCATAGTAGCGACACCTCCCGGCGGAGGGCATCGAAGATCGCCAGAGGTAGGTTGCCGTCCTTTCGCCAGCGTCTTAGGCAGCAACCAGCAGTGTTGCGAGGCAAGCGGCTCCCTGCAAACCGCCCACTCTCCAAAAGCAAGAGCATGAGACGATCCCAATGCGCGGTGATCCACTCCGAGACCTCGGGGGCGACCAGAGCGACCTCCCAGAGCTGCTCAGGGCTCACCGCTCGCTCCAGCCACTCCTGTGCGACATTGACACTTGGCCGGGCTTTCTCCTGCATCGGGCAGAACCCGGCCAGAGCAACCTTGTCGCCAGGCTGTAGTGCACGAACGGGGATGGCTTCGGGGGCCCCATCGGCTCCCCTGCGAAATATGCTATGGTCGCCAGTGGTGTGAATATCACGACCATAGCGGGTTCGGATACGAAAGGCATCCGATTGCGAGGGGGGATGCTCGATGTAGGCACTGGCATCCCGAAGAGCGATCTCGCCGGTCGCGGGATCGAATGCGGGAACCTTCAGAGACTCAGGGAGGAGGTCTCCGCTACGGAGCCTGTCGGCAAACTCTCCTGCGGAGGTGAGGTGCAGTGTATCGCCTTGGAAAGCGCAGATGGTTTCATGGGCTAGGACACTGTTAAAAATACGAAAAATCTTGGTATCCACGCCCTTAAAGCGCCGGTAGGCCATGATCAGCGCCTCCGAAAAGCGCTTGGATTCATCGTAGACACTTCGGATACCGATGGGATTTACGTTGCCCCAGTACTCCTCAGGCTGGGGATGTACCAGCGGATCGCCGTAGACCTCACTGGTCGAGGCCATGAGAAAAACCGCACTCTTTGCCAGGGCGAGCTTGAGCGACTGGTGTGTTCCCTCACTATTAACCATCATGATTTCGATAGCCTTGGTCGTAAAATCCACCGGTGAGGCAGGCGACGCCATGTGAAAAACAAAGTCCACCGCGCCCTCAATTTCATAGGGCTGACAGACGTCTTGTTCAATAAATGTAAACTTCGGGTTGGCCGTCAGGTGAGCGAGATTGTCCGGTGAGCCCGTAATAAAATTATCAAGCGCAACAACCTCGTGGCCTGCGGCCAGCAAACGATCACACAGGTGCGAGGGCAGAAAACCTGCACCTCCAGTAACAACAGAACGGGGCATGAAGTGTCCTTTCGGATAAAAACTGTCCCATTCTACCGCGATAAAATGGTGCCGTGACACCGCTAACTCTCTATCCCGAGAAATCCACCGAGCGCACCCGCTGGATTCTGAAACAGCGTGGCCCGAAAACGCCCCACGCTCCCCTGATTCCCTACGGCAACTTTCTCGAAGCGGAGCCTGGCCCGGATGGCACGCCCTGGCTCTGCCACACCCTGCTGCTCACCAACCGCGAATGCGCCTTTCGCTGCCTGATGTGCGATCTCTGGCAAGACACCCTAGACACACCAACACAGCCGGGCGCAATTGCTGCGCAAGTGCAAGAAGCACTATCAGTGCCCGGAGTAGCACGTGCCCTCAAGCTCTATAATGCGGGGAGCTTCTTTGATCCCGGTCAGGTGCCACGCGACGACTACTCCGAAATTGCCGCTCACATCCGTAACTCTGAGTTTGATCGCGTGATTGTCGAGAGCCACACGGCGTTTTTGAGCGGAAAGCACACCGAGCACGTTCTCGCCTTCCGAGATGCCATCGCGCCCGCAACTCTTGAAGTGGCGATTGGGCTGGAGACCGTACACGCACAAGCACTAGAGAAGCTCAATAAGCACATGAGTGTGGAGGACTTTCGCCGGGCGGCGGGGTTTCTAACCGAGAACAAAATCGCACTCCGGGTGTTTCTTCTGGTGCGCCCACCGTTTTTGAGTGAAGACGAAGGGGTGGAGTGGGGCTGCCGCTCGCTGGACACGGCAGCTGCGTGCGGTGCGACCTTTGCAGCGCTCTTGCCCACTCGTGCGGGCAATGGGGCGCTGGAAATGCTTGCGGCACAGGGGCACTACGCCCCACCGACCCTCCAGAGCCTGGAGGCGTGCCTGCGCTACGGGCTGGGTTTAGGCACAAAAATGCGTGTCACGGCGGATCTCTGGGATATCGAGCCCTTTGTTCATAACGACGACGACCGAGCGTGCGTGGCCCGCATCGCCGTGATGAATACGAGTCAGCGTGCGGGCTAAAAAGCCAGACGCATGGTGATTTCGTGCGGAGTGGCGAGCACCACCTCGAACCCAAGACGCTCATAGAGGCGCTGGGCAGGGTTGCCCGGAGTGACACTCAGGCTCACGGCGGGGAACTGCCGCTGGGCCTGCTCCAGAGCAGCGACAAGGAGCCGGGTGCCAATCCCACAGCCACGCCACTCCGGCAGAACAGAGATGGAGAGCTCGGGGGTCAGATCATCCACATAGCCATAGCCCGGTTTTTCATGAGAAAAAAGGCGCAGCCAGGCTGCCCCCAGAAAGTAGCCCTGGTCTTTAAGAGCGAGCATCCCCTGGTCACCGAAGCGCTGCCCCCAATCATCAATGTAGCGGGCAAGCTCGGGCAGCAGAAGAACATCGCGTGAGAGCGGTGCCTCTTTTGCGGTGGTATAGAGAGCCCGGTACAGAGCTTCCGGCAAGAACGATGCATCGGAGGGGGTGAGTGGACGGACAAGCAGACCTGAGAGCGGTGAGACCATTATAGGATTCTTCCTAGAGCAAGCCCCGTGCCAGAGCGTAACCGAAGCCCCGTATTTTTCGTTGGTGTTGTATGGATAAAAACAACTTCCGGCGACTTTTCTTGGGTACTATCAAGCCATGTTTCCCAAGCCCTCCGCGATCTTACTGGATATAGACAACACGGTCTACGCCTACGCGCCCTGCCACGAAGCCGGGCTCAAAGCGGCTTTTCTGGCGAGTGGTGAAGCCGACGAAGTGGCGTTTCGCGCCGACTATGCCACTGCTCGCAACCAAGCCAAAAAACTCATCGCCGACACGGGCGCGGCGCACTGCCGCTTGCTCTACTTCAAGCGCTTGCTAGAGAATCGCCTCGGCCATACGGCACTGCCCGAAACACTGGCACTGTACAAAGCCTACTGGGACGGCTACCACGCCGCGATGCAGCTCGACCCCGGTGTGCGCGAGCGACTCACTCTTTGGCAAGAGGCTGGTACTCCCACGGCTTGGATCACGGACTTCACCACCGAGCAGCAGCTTCGCAAGCTCAAGACGCTGAAGATCGAGAACCTCGTCACCTATCTCTTCACCGCTGAGGAAGTCGGGGCCGTCAAGCCCGACCCGCGCGGTGTGGACGAAGCCCTTGCCCGGTTTGGGATCGCGCCCGGCCCGGATGTCTGGTTTATCGGCGACGACACCAAGCGCGACCGAGGCGTCGCCAAGGCACGCGGCCTGACATTTCTCTGGCGGGATCGCGATGATGCGGACTTCTGGCGACGATTGATCAAGGACGAGGGAACGAGTTCCTCTCGCTAGGGGCTTCGCCGGGCACTCTCCGAGTGCATAAATTCGGTTTCCTGACCCGGAGGGTCACCGGCAAAGCCCCTAGCGAGTTGGTTTCAACCACTCGTCTGCACATGCAAAGCTGGTCATCACCGCATCTAGGCGAAGATCCAGCATGGCGAGCTGAGCTTTGTAGCTGGAAATATCTTGTAGACGGCCCCAGCGCTCGGGGCAGACGAGGCAGGTCTTGAGGCCCAGGAGCTGGTCTTTC
>JANNDD010000109.1:0-6000 GCA_031387365.1 Armatimonas sp.
CAGGGAAGGGGGCCGGGGGGATGGGTTCGGGAAGTGAGGCCGGGGGCTAGGGGGTAGGCTTTCTTAGCATCCCCTCCGCTTTTGCCTCGCAGGCATTGAGGGCTTCTTCGACTCTGCGGCAGGCGTCCTCGTCGGACTCATCGGGGGCGACAAAGATCGGATCGCCGAAGACCCAGGCGGCGCGGCTGAAGGGGGCAGGGAGAAGGTAGTCGTCCCAGGTGGTGAGCCGCTTGCACGGCGTTGCGGTGGCGATGAGTGGCAGTATCGGCTTGCCCGAGCGGCGGGCGAAGAAGACCACGCCGGGCTGGACTTTTCGAGCGGGGCCACGTGGGCCGTCGGGGGTGAACGCCAGAACGCCCCCTTTTTCCAGCTCCCTGAGCATCTGCACGGCAGCACGGGCACCGCCTCGGCCTGTGGAGCCACGGACGATCTGATAGCCAAATTTCTCGAAGTTACGCGCCTGAATATCGCCGTCGCGGGAGAGCGAGACCAGCGCCCAGTAGCCTCGGTTTCGGTAGCGATAGAGCGAGAGCAGGGTACGGCCATGCCACGTGACCAGGATCCCCCCGTTGTTCTCTTTCAGCGTCGCCATTGCCGCCTCCTCGCCGATAATCGTCAGGCGTGCCGTGCCCGCGAGAAGGCGCACCAGCCCTCCAATGGTCGCGGCAAGCGCACGGACTTTGAGCGTGAGTGGGCGCGGCTTTTCCACCTCCTTCGTGGAGCCGGAGGGGGTCGGCGAAGCCGGGGGGAGGTTAGGCATCAATTCCCCGTTGTTGGGCGTTGTAGAGCAGGCTGTAGAGCCCACCGGTGGCCAGTAGCTCCGCGTGGTTTCCAATCTCGGCGATCTTGCCGTCTTGCAGCACGACGATCTTATCGGCGTTGACGATGGTAGAAAGCCGGTGCGCGATGATAATGGTCGTGCGGCCCTTGAACCAGGTGCCCAGAGCTTCTTGCACCACGGACTCGGTCTGGGCATCAAGGGCGCTGGTGGCCTCGTCAAAGATTAAAATATGGGGATCCGTGAGCAGGGCACGGGCGATAGCGAGGCGCTGTTTCTGGCCTCCGGAGAGGGTTGTGCCACGCTCACCAACCAGGGTCTCATAGCCCTGTGACTGGGCCTGAATGAACTCGTGGGCATTGGCGGCACGCGCGGCGGCGCGAATCTCGTCATCGGTGGCGTCGGGCTTGCCGTAGGCAATATTGCTCTTTATCGTCCCCGAAAATAAGATGCTATCTTGAGGAACAATGCCAATCTGCTGGCGAAGTGAGGTGATGGTGATGGATTTAATATCGTAGCCATCAATCCGTACTTGGCCACTCGTGGGGTCATTGAAGCGGGGGATCAGATCTGCGAGTGTGGACTTACCCGCTCCCGTTGGTCCCACAAAGGCGACTATTTCACCGGGCTCGATCGTGAGCGAGATGTTTTGCAGAACGGGCTTAGCTTCCTCATAGCCAAAGCTGACCTCCTCAAAGACCACGCGACCTAGCATTCGAGGAAGCGGTAGGGCGTCTTCTCGGTCACGGATACTGGGAACCACATCCAGCACCTGGGTGAAGATCCGGTCCGCAGCCCCGAGCAGCTCCTCGAACTGGCCACGGACATTGCCAAACCCACTGATCGAGCCAGACAGTAGATTGGCTGCGCCAACAAAGAGAAGAAAACGGCCCATGGGAACCTGGAAATAGACACCCGCATAGAGCACCAGCCCAAGTGCGACTGCGCCGATCCAGTCCACGGCGGGGGTAAGTAGTGAGGTTCGCCGGACACTACGCATAGCAGCCTGGAAGGCGCTCTCATTGGCCTGGTTGAAGCGCTCCACTTCACGCTCCTCTGCAGAGAATGCCTGCACCACCCGTGGGGCCGAGAGTGTCTCACTGAGAATGCTGGTCGCATCGGCCAGGCGACTCTGTGACTCCGTGCTGAGGGTGCGTAGCGTTCGGGTGATGAGCTGAATCACGCCCACCATGAGTGGGACAGTCACCAGGGTCACGGCAGCCATCTCCAATGATGCCCAGAGCATGGTTCCTAAGTAGATCAGCCCCTGAATCGGTAGCACCACTCCATCACGTAGCAGCATCGCTGAGTTTTGCAGTCTATTCACATCGTTGGTGAGAGTTGCCAGAAGGGCACCAGTGCGCTGGTTGTGAAAAAATGCGAGAGGCATACGCTGCAAGTGGGCAAAGATCGCGCGTCGGATCAGCATGCCAACGCGTTGCGCGACCTCGGAGAGAAATAGTCCCTGAAAGAACCGGAAAAAGAGAAGCCCGGTGTAAGCTCCCACAATAGTGAAGCCGACTTGGGTTACCTCGGTTAGTGTCTCGGGCGGGTAGAGTGCTCCCGCCGCACTGTTTTCCTTGACTTGATCTATGAATCCTGTCAGCGCTTTTAGAGCAATCGGGAGTGCGGCTGCGGAAAAGGCGCTACAGAGCAAACCTAGAGTGAGCTGTTTGCGAAAAGGCGCGATAAAGGAAAGGAGCCGCCGGATCAGAGTTTGTCTATCCGGCGGTGCAGGGGAGTCCATAGATAGAGTTTACGCCACCGGGTTGATGAGTGTTCCGACACCGCCGATGGAGATCGTGACGACATCCCCGCTCTGAAGGGTGAACGTATCGGGCGGGATCAAGCCGGTGCCTGTCATCAGGAGCGCGCCATCGGGGAATGGGAGGGTCTTAAAGAGCCACTCGGCGAGCTCCTGCGGGGAGCGTTTCATCCGCGCGGTGCTCGTCTCTCCCGAAAAGGCGGAGCTGCCACCGCGCGTAATTTCCAGGGTGATGGGGAGGTTTCTTAGGTCTAGATCCACTTCCACGACACGAATGGTGGGGCCAACGGCGCAGGCATTGGCGTAGCTCTTGGCCTGCGGCAGATAGAGCGGATTCTCGCCCTCGATGGAGCGCGATGACATATCATTGCCCACGGTCACGCCGACAATACGGCCCGCCGAGCAGATCACGAGTGTCAGCTCGGGTTCGGGGACATCCCAGCGGGAGTCAGAGCGAATGGAGACGGGATCTCCCGGAGCGACCACGCGCCAGGGATTGGCTTTGAAAAACAGTTCCGGGCGCGGCGCGGTGTAGACACGGTCGTAGAAGTCACCACCACCCTCGGACTCGCTCATGCGGGCGCGCTTGGAGTCCTCGTAGGTCACGCCCGCTGCCCAGACCTCCATACGGCCATCCACGGGCGGGAGAATCTTCCAGTCCGGGGAGATCTCAGAGTAGCCGCTCACCGCGGACTCCGCCAGCATCGCAATCTCCGCCGGGCGCTCGTGTGCGAGCCACGACGAGATCGAGGCAAAGGTGTCTGGTTCGTGTGCGGTCAGGTCGAAAAAGCCCTCGGAGGTCTCGGCACCGAGGCGAGGGCCATGCTCTGGGTGCAGGTAACGAAAGATTTCCACGGGGATATTATTCCACAGCCTGAGCACTTCTGCCTAACGCTTGCGCACTTCTGCCTAATTTATACCAGTGCGCTGCTCTCTCTGCGGCGTCGCTGAGCCAGCTCCCGGTGTTTGCCATAGACTCGGCCAGCGTGCACGGCCCCGGCGCAAGCGGCAGGACAGCACTGATTCCGGCTGCTGTGAGCACCGCGTCCGTGAGACGTTCCTCAACACTGCCGACGATCGCCGCTACGGGGACGCCCTTTGCCGCTGCACGTCGCGCCACGCCCACGATGGCTTTTCCGCCAAGCGTCTGGCTATCGAGGCGACCCTCACCCGTGAGCACCAGAGTCGCGCCTTCGAGGTGCCTCTCGAACTCGATGGCATCCAGCACGAGCTCGATTCCGGGTACAAGCTTCGCGCCTGGAAAGAGCCAGCGCAGGCCATACGCCGCCCCCCCGGCTGCGCCATCGCCGGGCTGCTCGGGCAGCCCTCGCTCGTCCCGGAACTTGCGGAGGCGCGCATCTAGCACCGCCACATCCTCGGGAGTCGCGCCCTTCTGTGGCCCGAAGATGGCGCTGGCACCTCGTGGCCCGGTGAGTGGGTTGTCCACATCACAGGCGATTCGCACAGCGTGGTTGAGTTGTTGCTGGTACCCAAACGCTTCTAGGATCCCCGCGCCGCCGTCGTTGGTCGCAGAGCCGCCAAGAGTGATGAGTAGCTTGTTGGCCGTATGAGTGGCCTGCAAGAGAAGCTCGCCGACGCCACGTGTCGTGGTGACTTTCGGGTCGCGCTTGTCTTCGGGAACCAGGCTCAGCCCCGCTGCCTGCGCCAGCTCGACAACGGCTGTGCCGTCAGGAAGTAGTCCCCACGATGCTTCTACAGTCTCGCCTAGTGGCCCCGTCACTTGGGTGAAGATGCGCTGCCCGCCCGTCGCACTGAGAAGAACATTTAATGTTCCCTCGCCTCCGTCGGCGACAGGTAGGCCGACACATTTGGCGTCGGGAAAAACGCGCCGCCAGCCCTCTGCTAGTGCTACAGCCGCCTCAGGCGCTGAGAGTGCCCCCTTGAACGAGTCCGGGCAGAGCAGGATTTTCATTCTCTTCTTCTTTACCGCCCCGTGAACGGGGCGTCTCCCTTTGGGGAACAAAGTCCGTGCCGGACTCCCAAACCTATTCCCCAGCCCGGGACGGGCTTTGCTTCCTTTGGAGCCGCCCGTTTCAACGTGCGGCCTGAGCGATGGCTTGAAGTGTTTTGAGAAGCGCAGGCAGATCGGCGAGGGGGAGCATGGTGGCGGCATCGGAGAGGGCTTTTGTAGGCTCGGGATGCACCTCCAGAAAGAACGCATCTACCCCGACCGCCGCTGCCGCTCGCGCTAGGTGTGGCACAAACTCTCGTGTCCCGCCAGACGCCGTTCCGAGGCCGCCTGGCTGCTGCACAGAGTGCGTGGCGTCGAAGACCACGGGGCAGTTTGTCGCCGCCGCCATCTGCGGCAGGCTCCGGAAGTCCACGATCAAGTTGTTGTAGCCAAAGCTCACGCCGCGCTCGCACACCAGGATGCGCTGGTTGCCGGTCGCCTCGATCTTCTTGACGGCATTGACAATGTCCAGCGGCGCCATGAACTGGCCCTTCTTCACATTGATCGCCTTGCCCGTCTCCCCGGCAGCGACTAATAAGTCCGTCTGGCGTGAGAGAAATGCGGGAATCTGGAGAATATCTACGTAGTCTGCCGCGAGCTTGCAGTGCTCGGGCTCGTGAACGTCGGTGAGCACGGGCATTCCGAAGTCCTGGCGAATCCCCGCCAGAATCTCCAAGCCCCGCACCGGCCCCTGGCCACGAAACGCCGCCCCCGATGTCCGATTGGCTTTATCGAAGCTTGCCTTAAAGACAAAGGCGATTCCCAGCGCCTCGCAGGTGGCTTTTACGCTCTGGGCAATCTCCCGGCAGAGGCTCTCGCTCTCGATTACGCACGGCCCTGCGATGAGAGCAAAGGGCAGGCCGCCGCCGAGGGCAACGGAGTCAGAAATAGAAACGGTTCGAGTCATCACAGTCCCAGTCTACCGCAAGGAGACGGGGAGAACGAGGATCGGAGATAGAATCAAGTATGCAACAAACACAACGGGAACGAGCGGAGCAAACCTATGTCGCGGAGCCGGGCAGAGTTTGGCATCGCTTCGTGAAGGTGCTCCTCTGGGTGAACTTTGCGACATTGGTTCTCAGCGCCTCGCTAGCGACTAAGTTCTGGCTTGAGGGGAGTGGCCCTGCAACGGTTAGCCTACTGGTTGCTTTCTTTAGCTGTGCCGTGATTGTGTTCTTCAAGCGCTTCTCCCGGCGGCGTGGGGTGCTGACGCTTTCCGAAGTCGGCCTCTCCTACCGTTCCCCGGCGAGAATCGCGGTGGGGCCGATTACCTGGGAGGAGATCGCCGAACTCAAACTCGAACGCTCGGTTGGGCGAGCCTGGCTCTGGGTGCGGCTGCGCATGAGTGGCAAGCGCGTTTATATGTTTGTCCCCTGGGAGCAAGCCGGTGAGATACTAGAGCAGTGTCAGAAAAGGCTACACCTGGGCTAGGTTGCGCTACAATCTGGCATGAATGAATCCGAAGCTCAGTTTTGGGATGCTTGG
>JANNDD010000126.1:0-2453 GCA_031387365.1 Armatimonas sp.
GCCGCTGGACTACTTCCCATTTGTGCACGTGATGAAGGCCAGCCACTTCCTCCTCACCGACTCGGGCGGGGCGCAGGAAGAAGCGCCCGGGCTGGGAAAACCCGTGCTGATTCTGCGGCTGACAACCGAGCGCCCCGAGGGTGTGCACTCTGGCAATGCAAAGCTCGTGGGCACCGATGAGGCCGTCGTATTCGATACCGCAAGCGAGCTACTCGCCAACGAAGCGGCCTACGCCGCCATGGCAAGAGCGGCGAGCCCCTACGGCGATGGCGATGCGGCACGGCGTATCCGGGAGTGGATCTTTGAGGTCTATAAACTGTGAATGAAATAGATAAGGCGCGCATATGGTTCGATGCGGGCTTCAGTGCTCTGGGTAAACGCATCCTCCGTTTGGGTACTCTGGCGGTGCTGGGCTATGTGATCTATCGCAGCCACAGCATTGTCGTGACCCTGATCATGGCGGGCATTCTTGCGTGTGCGGCAAGTGGCCTCGTGGA
The DNA here is from genome assembly GCA_031387365.1 of Armatimonas sp. Taxonomy (GTDB): domain Bacteria; phylum Armatimonadota; class Armatimonadia; order Armatimonadales; family Armatimonadaceae; genus Armatimonas. The sequence continues at coordinate 498 of JANNDD010000126.1, forward strand.
CCTTCTCTGCCGCCAGCGCCTGTTTCACCTGCTCAAGCCCCATGGTCGCCGTGGTCTAGCCGCCGCGCTGGCACTGGTGCTAATTGTCGGAGCATTTTTCGGGGCAGGGGCCCTCTTTCTTCACCCCATTCAGAGCGAGCTACGCAACCTGCGGGATAACTGGCCGACCAAGTACCAGCCAGAGCTTGCTCGAAAAATGGAGGAGACCAAGCACTGGTATGCAACGCAGCCCGATTGGCTCCATGATCTGGTCACAAAACAAGCACCGGAGTGGGTTAATAATCTTTTAGCACCGAGCCCAGACGATGTCAAGCTAAACCAAGCAATCCTGCTCCAGCCTGATCCGTCGCCCTCAACCACACCAACAACCGAGCAGCAGCCCTCGGTGGCAAGCGAAAAAAACACCCCCGAGGTGACAGCGAACGCGGGGCAAATCCTGCTGGGTTTTCTGGGTAAGCTGGGGGGCTTGCTCAATGGCATCGTCGAGCTAATTCTGCTGCCCGTTCTCGCGTTTTACTTGCTGGTCGAAGGGCGCGCTCTGCGCAACGAGCTGGTGCGTTTCGTCCCGACCACGAAGCGCCGTACCGCCCTCGCCTTGCTTCGTGAGAGTGCGAGCATCATGCGTGCCTACCTCATCGCACAGCTCCTGCTCGCCAGTATTGCGGGGGTCTTTGTCGGAACGATGCTGGGTGTGCTTCACATTCCCTACGCCCTGGTGTTGGCCCTGGTGGCCGCCATCACACGCGCCATCCCCGTCATCGGCCCTCTGCTGGGCGGGATTCCAGTGGGAGTGATTGTCTTCGTCGAGTGCAGCCGCCAGGGCAACTACACCCTCTTGGCCGTCGTGATGAGCTTGTTTACGTTGATGCACCTGCTGGAGAGCAAGGCCCTTACTCCCTTTATCTTAGGCAAGGGCCTCAACCTACACCCGATCATGGTCATTGTCGCACTGCTCATCGGGGGGGAGTTCTTCGGTCTGCTAGGGATGTTTTTAGCCGCCCCTGTCACCGCTTTGATACGCACGGTGTTGCTCCACATCTATGTCCACCCCAAACGAACACACCATCGCAGTAGCACCCGCCTCGCCCGTGCACTGCGCCATCAGGAAGAGCAGACACCGGATCCAAGTGAATGAAACACAAGGCACCGACGTTATTATTCACCAGTTTACCCTTAGGCATCCTCCTATTGACCACGATTATCAATAGATTCCCTCAAGACGATGCCACTCCGGAAAGAATTGATTTTTTAAAAGATCAAGAAATCGAGACAATTGTCTACAAGCAAGATGATCCGTTTAGTGTTGTCCATCTTATTGAAAAATACAATACAAAACCTGAGGAATTAGAAAATATCCTCGTTATTTGCATCGAAAAAAAGAGATACCAAACGTATAAGTTCATTACAAATAAATATCCCGAAGTTCAAAAAGATAAAGTTTACGCATTAATACAGAAAATTGCCAGCTCTGGAGACACCGTCCAGCTTGCTTTTTTACTGGAGTCAGTAATATCCGCGGGATTTCTTGAGGATCAAGATTCGAGCATTATCAGTCTAGCCTGTATTACAGGCAATTCAGAAACGATAAAATTACTAATAAAACATCATGCGAACGTAAGCTCAAGATCAAAAACCTTATTTCCCAGTTTTATTGTCAATAAAACGAGGTTAAATGACATCATCTCCTACATTGAAAAACATCAAAAAAACAACGAAATACGCAATTTTCTGTTTGCGGGAACTACGCCTTTAATGGAATGTGTCATCCGCGAAGACCCTGAAACAGTCAAACTCCTCCTCGCGAACGGAGCGGATCACGGTCATTCAGTTCTCGGAATGTTGATTAATTCAATGCCACGTTCAGGACAAGCGGCAAACATTCGAGTAGCAGCAGCGATACAAGTATGACCTGCTAGGCGTATCAGGTTCATTGCCACGTTGCGAAAACAAGCCAGC
>JANNDD010000191.1:0-2968 GCA_031387365.1 Armatimonas sp.
AGCCATGCGCGAACAGATCCTCGTCTTTGTGTGCCAGGCAAGCGCTTGTCCCTGCTTGATACGCTGCATAGTAGGCGCGATTGATACAACCACGAGCATCACCACGCTCCAGCAAGACTTTTGCAGAGTCCAGTGCAACACTGCTTGCCTCCTGCCACCCGGCAACTGCGTTTCGTCTTTCTTCACCGGTCATCACGGCATTATATCGCCGGTTCAGGTTAGGCAGGTCTCCCTAGGGAGCCAGTGGGACAAAAGGAGCAACCTAGGCAAAAATCCAAGCCCAGCTTCCCCACAGAGCCTAGCCTTAGCAGACCAAAGACGAGCAAGCTCTTCTGAAAACGCTTCATCCTCTTCTTACCGCCACTCAAGTTGCAACAAAGAAACACCACGCCGGGGCAGGGTGAAGGGCAGCGTGACGCGGCCCGCTTCGATAGCGACGGTTGCAGGGGGGGTGGGCTGCTCCAGCTTGCTGGCGGCTTCGAGCTGCGCGTACTGGGCTTTGGTGGGCTTTGGTGGCGAGCCGAGCTTTTGCCAGGCAGTAAACACATTGCTATGCGCTTCATCAATGCGCCAGTGGGTGAGCTTTGCCGCGCCGCGCTGCTTCGGAAGATTCTCTAGCGTGAGAGAAATTTCCGCATCCGGCCCGGCGAGATCATCGTCGTGGTAGTGCCAGACGAGCACCCAGGCTTTCTTGCCTGCGAGGGCAGCCTGAGCAGAAATGTCGGGAGCGGCGCTTCGCACACCGTCGCGCATCATCGCATCGAGCGAGAGGCCAGCGCTGCTCTGAGCACTCAGGCGCTCGCCGTCCATCTTGCCCAGCATCCGAAAGACATTGAGCACCGGCAGGGGCAGGCCACCCGTGGCGAGCTGACGAAAGCCGGCAAAGAGCGGCTGATCTTCAAACGTAAACGCCCAAGTGAGCGCCCCTTCTAAGTTCACGCCGTGGCGGTCGGCTAGCTCGTGCTTGCGGGCGAAGACGGCGGCGGTGTAGCTGGAGAACATGGTGCTATTGCGGTAGCCAAGCTGTGGCCCTTGGCACGCCGCGCAGCCATCGGGATCGGACTCCCCAATCACAATCGGCTTTTCTTTCAGCTCAGGATACGACGCGATGATCTTAAAGCCGTCGTCAATCGTGCGGAGCTGCGCCGCGATTCCCATGCGCACATGGCCGTCGAGAAATGTCGGGGCGCCCTTGGCGTGGAAGCTTACAAAGTCCAATGGCGTGTTGCTTTTGAGGCAGTGCGTGAAAAAGTCCCGCTGGAACTGCCCCCCGCTGCCCGCTACATCAGAGCCACCCACGCGTGCCGTCGGCAAGGCGCGGCGCACAGCGGCGATGGCAACTGTGTGGAGGCGGTGAAACTCCTCGGGCGTGCCGCGCCAGTAGCCGATATTGGCCTCGTTCCAGACCTCCCACCACCAGCTCTCCACTTCTGACTTACCGTATTTTTTCACACAGTGTGCTGTCCACTGGTAGACTAGCTCGCCCCACTTGTCCCAGTCCTTGGGGGGATAGGCCCAGCCTGTGTAGATTTCCTCGTACTTTGCTTTTGGTGTCCATGAATGCTGATACGGCTCGGGCTTCACCGAGAGCGCCTTGGGCATAAACCCGATCTGGACATAGGGCTTGATGTTGTTTTTGAGATAGGAGTCGAAAATGCCATCTACAATTGTCCAGTCGTAGATGGGGTTGCCGCTCGCGTCTTCCGTGTAGGCGTTGGTGCTGCCCCACTTCAGCGCGGGGGTTCCGTCGCCGGTGCAGAGCAGGCTATGCGCACGGAAAAACACCTGGGGCTTCCCCAGCTTCCCAAGGTCACCCAGTAGCTTCTTGCCGTCTTTCATGGTGGCATAGTTAGGCTCATCGGCCCCGAAAAAGCGCCAGATAGGTTTCAGCGCCCCTAGCCGTTTCGCAGCGTCTACAGTGATTGTCAAATGCATAGTGGCTATTCTACTCTCCGAAGGATCTGATCCGCCGCAATATTTTTCAGGGTCTCGGTCTTGCCTCCCGGCCAGCGAATGGTGATACTTTGGAGCATCGTATGACTTCCTAGCCCAAAGTGGATGCGCGGGTCGCTTGATGAAAGATAGGCCGATGCGGGGGAGACTTGCCCCACCCACTGCTCTTTCTCGGATCGTGCAGTCACGGTAGCTCCGTAGGCAAAACGATTATTCCCAGTGCGGCGCAGATCAAGGGTGAGATAGTGATTTTTCTTCTCGGAGATATTATGTGCCAGGACGGGTGTCCCCTCGTAGTCCACGGCCAGAAAGTCCATACGCCCATCGTTGTCGTAGTCGCCTGTCGCTAGGCCACGGCCTAGAATTGGGCGAGCGAGCGCACCACCTAGAAGCGGGATGAGATCGCGGAAGTGCTGGCCCTTCTGGTTCTGAAAGAGCATCAGGGGCTGGAGGTAGGTTGTGCCGGAGTCAATATCATGAGTATTATCGTAGACATGCCCATTCGCAAAGACGAGATCGGGAAGGCCATCATTGTCAAAATCTAGCCATTTCGCGCCAAACCCAAGCGGCTTGTAGGTGGGCAGTGCCAACCCCACCTGATCGCTAAACTGCTCAAAAATCCCCTTCCCCAGTGCGTGGTAGAGCATGTAACTCTCATCAGAAAAGCCCGTGACAACTAAGTCAAGGAGTCCATCCCGATCAAAATCCGCCCAGTCCGCGCCCATCGCCGCCATTGTGTGGCCCTGTGCACCGTAGGCAACGCCACTGAGCATTCCCTCATTCATGAAACGCATCCCACCTTGATTTAAGAGCAGCTCCGCCGCCATACCATCGTTGCCGATATAGAGATCGGTCTTGCCATCGCCACTGACATCGGCAAACGCGACAACCAGCGCCTTGCCGCTTGTCTTGGGTAGCCGACGCTCGGTAAATTTCCCCCTGCCGATATTCTCCCAGAGTTCAGGGAACTCTGGCTTATAGACACTGGGTGGGCAGCCACTCTTGATTCCAAGTG
>JANNDD010000237.1:0-7903 GCA_031387365.1 Armatimonas sp.
GAGGCACCGATCCCGGTGGTGTCCGTGAGGGCAAGCTGAAACGTGGAGCTGACAAAGGCTGCGACAACAAAAAAGACCAGGTAAGCAAGCGAGCCAATCTCTTTTTCGAGGAGGCGTCCCAGAACCCACAGGCAGTTCATATTAAAGGCGATATGCCAGATTTCAAAATGCACAAAGGCCGAAGTGATAAGTGCTTCGTAGCTTCCGCGCCAGATAGCATCCGGTGATTTTGAGCCAAACTGCGCCAGGGTCGCCTCGTTCCCGTAGTCATTTTTTAGGAGAAGCCCCAGATAAATCACCACACACACTGCGATGGCGAGCATCGTTACCCAGGGCTTCTGGCTAAGCTTGCTGTTTGTCTTGTCCATGGTCTGCCTTTCCGCTTTACCTTCTGCTTTTCCTGCCGGTTTACCAACTACCGATTAAAACCAGCGGGCCGTTTGTGTATTCTGGTAGTTTTCCTTGTCTTGGTAAATTCTCCACGTTCCTATCTTAAAGTGTTGAATACCATACAGAGTGAAAGATATTCCTTTGCAACCGAAAAGGCAAAACCGACCGAAAGGCGGCGGCGCAAAGCGATGGGCCTAACTCACCGAAAAAGTGACACGGTCGCCACGCTACCGAAAAGCGAAGTCATTCGAGCCAAGGAACTTACAGGATGTACATGAGAAACTTAGGAAGAGTCGTGCTGGGACTCTCAGCACTGTCTCTACCACTGGTCGCGCACAGTGCCGTGACCGATAAGGCGGATCTCGTCATACAGAAACAACTGAAATCTCTCCACCGCAAGGGCTGGACAGCGGTGATTGTCAGAACTGAGAGCGCACCGACGGCGGCTCAGGAAACGGCGATCACGGCGCTGGGCGGAGATATCTACCGGCACCTGCCGATCATCAACAGCCTGGCGGTGCGGATTCCCAGCTGCAGCCTGGGCAAGCTGGCCGCTCTGCCCTTTGTCAGCCGCCTCTCCTCCGACATGGAGGTCAAGAAGACAGACGAGTTCACGGTTGGGCACTCGGGGGCGGATGTCGCCTGGAGCTACGGGCTCACCGGCACCGGTGTTGGTGTTGCTGTGCTGGATAGCGGGGTCAGCTCCTGGCACTCTGATCTCTCGCAAGGCTTCTCTTCAAGAGTCGTCCAGGGCTTGAACCTCGTGGCGGATGGAAAGTCCGGCGATCCCTGCGGGCATGGAACCCATGTCGCGGGCATCCTCGCGGGAAATGGAGCCGCCTCCGGGGGAGTATTTAGCTACCGGACTTTCAAGGGAATCGCGCCCACCGCCAAGATCGTTAGTGTGCGTGTGCTCGACAGTAAGGGTAGTGGCACGGTCAGTAACTCTATCGCGGGTATCCAGTGGGTGATCGCCAATAAGGCCGCGCAAAATATCCGTGTGCTGAACCTCTCGCTAGGGCACTCCGTGGGCGAGAGCTACAAGACCGACCCGCTCTGCCAGGCCGTGGAAAGTGCCTGGAAAGCTGGGATTGTCGTGGTTTGTGCGGCGGGCAATGGGGGCCGCGACTATAATACTCCTGTTCTGGGGCGCTCCAATGAGGGCTATGGCACGAACTATGGTAGCATCCAGTCTCCGGCCAACGATCCCTATGTCATTACGGTGGGGGCCGTCAAGAACACCGCTCTCAACCAGCGCCTTGCAGACCCTATCGCGACTTACTCCAGCCGGGGACCCACGCGGCTTGACTTTGTGATGAAACCCGATATTGTCGCGCCGGGCAATCGCGTGATCTCGCTCAACGCGGACTTTGGAAGCAACTACCTGAACCAGAGCTACGGAGCTAACAATAGCCTTCCCTGGTTCTCCTACCTGAACAAGACTACCTCCACGGATGCCTCGTGGGTCTATTTCTATCTCTCGGGCACCTCGATGGCGGCTCCGGTGGTCTCCGGTGCGGCGGCGCTTTTGTTGCAAAACGATTCCAGCCTGACGCCCGATGCCATCAAGGCGCGGCTGATGCTCTCCGCCGATAAGCTTGGTAGCGATCCCACGGCCTACGGAGCGGGGCTGATCAATATCCCCGCCGCGCTGAGCAACACGGCAAAACCGACGGTCTACGCGCTGACTCCCAAGGTGAAGCTTAACTCTAAAAAGACGCAAGCTCTTGTGGATCCTAACCAGGCGATCTGGGGGGTGACGACGGGTGGCACTCAGGCGATCTGGGGCGTACAGGCCATTTGGGGTGTGCAGGCAATCTGGGGCGTACAGGCAATCTGGGGCACCAGTAGTCCGTATCTTGCCTCCAGCTTTATGTTCACGGGTGATCCTATCTGGAACGACCAGGCGATCTGGGGAACGACGAGCAGCGCCGTTGACCTGACGAGCACCGCGATTAACGGAGAAAATTAAAATGAAAACGAGCTTTTCCCTGGGTCTACTTCTGCTGGGCCTCTTAGTACCTGAGCTAGCAAGAGCCCAACAGATCCTCGTGCCTCCCGCGTTAGAGACTCCTCTCTTGCCAGGGTTGGTACCTGCGGTTTGGTTCCTAGCACACGACTTCTGGATAGGGCTCTTCCAGATTATCTGGGGCGGTTAGAGCCATCGGATCAACAGTCTAAAAAGCAACAGGGACAGGGGAGGCAGTGCCTCCCCTGTTTTTGTTTTATAGTCCCTACTCCCCTTCGGCCTCAAAAGAGGAAAGATTACTAAAAAAACTCGTTGACAACCCGGCAAGCCTGCCTTACAATCCACCATGTGGTTTCTAGGTGGAGGCGAGTGGTAAGCAAGTGGTGACTTTGTGGGGGATAGTTTAAGACGGTGGGGTTCCGAGGCGAACACTACCACGGCTTGGATGAGAAGGGACGTGTTATCATGCCCCTTAAGTTTCGCAATGCCCTCGGGAATTCCTTTGTTATTACTAAGGGAGTCGGCCCCTGTCTCTCAGTCTACAAAGAAGCAGACTTCGATAAGATAGAAGCGGATCTCAACAAGCAACCCAGCCTCGACCCGCATGTACTGCGGATGAAGCGCCTGCTCTGTGGCCCCGCCGTGGACACCGACACCGACAACCAGGGCCGGGTCGCGCTCCCCGGAAACCTGCGCCAGTGGGCTGGCATTGACACTGAGGTCGTGGTGGTGGGAATGGGAGAGAAGATCGAGATATGGTCTCGCACCGGTTGGATTGCCCTCAATGAAAGCTTAGACGATGAGCTGATTGTCGGCTCCGCGCGTGAGACAGGGCTGGCGCGTGCCCTCACCGGCGATGCCTCCGTTCAGGAGGAGTTCGAGTGAGTGTCTACCATACCCCCGTTTTACTCGCGGAGCTTTTAGAGTGGCTTAACCCACAGCCTGGGAAGTTTTTTCTCGATGGCACTGCGGGCGGTGGCGGCCACACCCGGGCATTCGCCGAGCGCGGTGCGCACGTGATCGCCGTGGATCAGGATCCGGAGGCGCTCGCCGAGTGTGAGAAGTCTTGCGCCGGGCTGCCGGTAACACTCTGGCGTGGGAACTTTGCACAGCTAGAGCTTGCTGCAACCGTGCCGCTGGATGCGATTCTTCTGGATCTTGGGGTCTCGTCGCACCAGCTCGACACGCCCGAGCGGGGCTTCGCGCTACGTTACTGCGGGCCACTGGACATGCGCATGGACACGGACTCCGAGCGAGAGACCGCCGCCGAGCTGCTCAACCGTCTGCCCGAGAAAGAGATCGCGCGGATTTTATTTGAGTACGGGGAGGAGAGCCGCTCCCGGCGAATCGCCACCGAGATTGTCAAAGGCCGCCCCCTCCAGACCACGGATGACCTGGTGGCCTGTATCCGCCGCGCCATGCCCTTCCGAACGCGGCCCGGTGAGATCCACCCGGCGACAAAGACCTTTCAGGGCATCCGCATTGCCGTGAATGCGGAGCTCGGTGTGCTGGAGCAAGTGCTCCCTGCTGCGGTTCGCTGCTTGAAACCGGGTGGGCGGCTGGCGGTGATCAGCTACCACTCCTTGGAAGATCGGCTGGTTAAAACCGCTTTCAATCACCTCTCAGGCAAGCGTGAGAACTCGGATCTGCCCCACCCCGGCCCGGAGCCCCCCGTGGTGCTGGAAGTGCTCACCAAGAAACCAATCACACCAGGCGACGACGAGCTACGGCGCAACCCACGCTCACGCAGCGCAAAGCTTCGCGTGGGCCAGAAAATCTAAGGAAGGAACGAAAGATAGTGGCAGTGCAACAAAGAATGCGCGAACGGTCAAAACGCCAGAGACAACACCCCCAGACAGTTATCCGGGTACCCACGGCAGCACCCGGCAGGCAGAAACCCCAGCACTGGCAGCAGCGCCGCCAGGAGCTACTACGCCGTGAGCGTGCGATGGCTGCCCTCTTTGGGGTGATCTCCCTGGCGGGAACACTCGCAATGCTCTATGTCGCTGCCCAGGCTGCTGCAACGGATGAAGGCTACCGGCGCTCGGATCTGCGTCGGGCGATTAAAGCGCTCGAGGCGGAAAATGTCGGGATTCAGCGTGAGATTCGTGGTCTGGAAAATGGCAATGCCATCGGCCAGCTCGCCGGGCAGCGCAACCTCGTACGCACCCCAGAAGGCATCCACTACTTTGGAGAAAAACACTGAGATGGCTACTCCCACGCAGACAAAACGTCGCAGTCATCGCGAGACTCCTGCGGAGTTTGAGCGCTGTACATCGTCGCGACTAAACAAAGTGGCGCTGGTACTCGCGGCGGCCCATATCTTTCTTCTGGGGCGACTTGCCGTTATCCAGATCGGGCGCACCAAAGAGCTCACAGCGGAGTCGCTCACGCGCTGGCGTGCCCCGCGTACCCTCCCCCCCACACGTGGACTCATCTACGACCGCTCGGGCGCACTCTTGGTTCAAAATGAGCCCGGCTTCGCGGTTGTGGTGGATCCCAACCGCTGGTTCGTCGGCAATAGCACCAACCCCAAGGCAAAAGACCTTCCCGAGGACCGTCGAGCGCACGCCCTCCGTGTGCTGGGGCGCTTCTTCCCCGCCGAGAAGCTTGCCTGGATCAGCCAGCTCGACATGAGTCGCCACGAGCACGGCAAGCGCCTTCCCACGCGTGAGGTGGTTCGCTGGGTTCCTGAAGCAACCATTGATCAGCTTCGCCAAGTGACGGTGAACCTAGCCCCACCAATACCCGCATCGGAGAAAAAGAGAAAAGGGGCACTGGCACTGCCCCAGGCCGAGCTCCCTGGTGTCAGCTACCCCCCCGCAACCCGGCGGCGCGCCCTCAACGGTGAGCTTGCCGCGCATGTCTTGGGCTTCACCGAGGAGAGCGGTGAGCATGCTTGGCGCGGTGTCGAGCTAAGCCAACAGAACACGCTGAGAGGGCAGACGGGGAAAGTCAGCTATGCCTTTGACCGGATGGGAATGATTCCTGGCAGCGAGAGTATCCGTCAAAAACTTATCCACGGCTCCCATCTCTACCTCACTCTGGATGCGGAGCTCCAGCACGATGTCGAGCAGGCGCTCGGGGCTGCGGTTCATAAGCACGCGGCAGAGGCCGGTGTCGCTATTGTACTGGATGTTCACAACGGCGATGTCCTCGCGATGGCGAGTGCACCAAACTACAATACCAATACTGCACGCACACCCGATCCCACTCAGAAGACCGATATAAGCACACGCAATAACTGGGCCGTACAAAGCATCTACGAGCCAGGCTCCACCCTGAAATCTCTCACTCTGGCAGCGGCTCTTGAGGAACATGAAGTCACGCTGAACAGCCAGTTTTACTGCAATGGCGCACGCAAGATCGCCAAAGACACCATTCACTGTGCTGCCCACGGGGAGTTCCAGCACGGCCACGGCACCCAGAGCCTGATTGGGGTTCTTAGCCACTCCTGCAACCTGGCCACCGCAGAGTGTGGCGCACGGCTTGGCGATAAAAAGCTCCACCAGTACCTGCAAGACTTTGGAATCGGGGAGAAGACAAAAGTAGGCCTGCCCAGCGAGGCCCCTGGAGCGCTCCATGACCCCAACCGTAAGCCTTGGAGCCAAATCTCACTGGCGAACGTGAGTTTCGGACAAGGCGTCTCCGTGACACCGCTCCAGCTCGCCGCTGCCTACACAGTCTTTGCCGATGGCCGTTTTCATGCCCCCCGCCTAGTCCGCGCGGTGCGCGCTGCCGATACCGACACTCTTAAAGAGGCACCTATTCGGCCAACCCGGCGGGTTCTCTCCGAGGACACAGCCGCGAAAGTGCGGCAGATGCTCGGAAGCACCGTCGAGGAGGGCACCGGGCAGCCTGCTCAGGTCAATGGCTACACGGCAGGTGGCAAGACAGGCACGGCGCAGATGGCAAAAGATGGCTACCGTGGCTACAGCAAGCGCTTTGTGGCTTCGTTTGTGGGCCTGGTGCCGCTCAAAGACCCACAGTTTGTGATCCTCACCATGATCCGTGATCCCAAGAAGGGCGACCACTTCGGTGGCTCCGTGGCGGGGCCAATCTTCAAGGAGATTGCCGAGCGTGCGCTGCTACTACGACGAGTCCCACGAGATAGTCCCCTCACTCCCAAGAATAAGAAACGGGGCAAGGTCAACACGGCGGAAGGCTAGCGGAGAAAAAACAGAGAAGAAAAACAGAGAAGAAAAGTTTAGATAAGACTGACATGACGACACTGACACAACTGGCGCACGCACTCTCTCCCTCTGGCGCACAACAACGTGGTGAGGCCACTCTCACGGCACTGGAGTACGACTCACGGGCAGTCGTGCCCGGAGCGCTTTTTGTCGCCGTGGTCGGAGAGCGCTTCGATGCGCATGACTTTCTGCCCGATGTTGCGGCAAGAGGCGCGGCTGCAGTAGTAGTGGAGCGAGCGGATGCCGTCCCGGCGGGGCTGCCCTATCTCTTGGTGGAAAACTGCCGTACGGCGCTCGCGCCACTCGCCTGCGCCTTCTGGGACAACCCCACCCAGAAGCTTTGTCTCGCGGGCATAACGGGAACCAACGGCAAGACCAGCACGATGCGGCTGATAGATGCCATCGCGCGCGCCTCAGGCGAGGTCACGGGCTCGATTGGAACCCTCGGAGCCACGGTGGGCGATGTGGCACTCCCCCACGACCGAACCACCCCTGAGTCCGCCGATCTCCAGCGCCTCTTTGCCCAGATGCTCGCCGCCGGGGCACGCTCCGCCGCAATGGAGGTGGCTTCGCACGCACTGATCATGGGCCGCACAGCAGGCTGCGTCTTTGATGTCGCCGTTTTCACCAATCTCACGCAGGATCATCTGGATTTCCATAAGACCATGGAAGCCTACGAAGCTGCCAAAGCGTTGCTCTTTACGGAGTATCAGCCCCGCGTTGCGGTGCTGAACGCCGATGATGCCGCAGGCGCTCGCTACGCAAAAAGCACCACGGCACGCCAAACACTTACCTACTCACCGTCGGGTAAGATGCCCGCCGATATGATCCCGGAAGACATTCAGTTGGCCGTTGACTCTCTAAAATTCACCACAAAAACCCCAATCGGTGACGTGCGGGTTCGGCTCGGCTTTGGCGGGACGTTTCAGATCGGCAACGTACTGGCTGCTATCGGCTACGGCATCGCACGGGGCTTCTCGCCCGAGACAATCGCCGCTGGTCTCGCCGCCTGCCCACCCGTGCCGGGGCGTTTTCATCCCGTCCAGGCCGGACAAGACTTCGCGGTTCTCGTGGACTACGCCCATACCCCTGACGGTGTTGAGAACGTGCTCAAGGCCGCTCGGCCTCTGACACCGGGCCGCCTCATCACCGTCTTTGGCTGCGGCGGGGATCGCGATAAAACCAAGCGCCCCCTTATGGGCCAGCTCGCAAAGACCCTCTCGGATATCGCCATTGCCACAAGCGATAACCCACGCACCGAGGATCCAGAAAAGATTCTCGATGATATTCTGGCTCCCCCGTTATCGGGGGCGGGGGGGGAAACCGGGGGAAACCGTGTCTTTCGGGAAGC
>JANNDD010000252.1:0-3302 GCA_031387365.1 Armatimonas sp.
CCCAGAGCGGCGCTGTCTGTGAGTCGCCGCACCGTGTAGGGCTGCCAATCACTGAGACCCTGGAGGCTCTCCAGATAGCCCCGAAACTCCGCCTCACTTTCAAACGGCCCGCGGGTCATGTAATCCCAAAGTGATGGTGTGTTTGCGGCGACAAAAAGCTCCAGGCTATCCCGTTGTGGATTAAGGGGGACGAGGCGAATCAGCTTCCCGGCGTGCTCGCAGTAACCGGGAAGCTCCCAGGACTCGGTGAAGGGGGCGGTACGCATCGCCTATTATGCCGCCGATTGAAAGCGGCGTCTAGGGGCGTCCCGCCAAAAAGTCGCTCCACGACTACCGATATTCCCAATCGCGGAGCGATTTCTCAGCCGAGGAACGAGGCTCTTAGCGCCGCTTTCAATCGGCGGTCACGGCGCAGATCTTGCCGCGGCGATAAAATCACGCAGCTTCTGAGGGTCTTTCTTTCCCGGTGCGGCTTCCACACCCGACGAAACATCCACGGCATAGGGGCGCACAAGAGCAATCGCTGCGGCAATATTTTCAGGAGTCAGCCCACCAGCTAGGATCAGTGGTTTCCCGCACAGAAGCGCTTTAGCGGCGACAGCAAGGCTCCAGTCGAAAACAATGCCCGCGCCGCCGAGAGCTTTCTCGTGGTAGGCATCCAGCAAGACCGCACTCACCGGCTCAGCGGCGGCGCTTGCCACGGCAACAAGGCTCTCTTGGTCACGCACTCGGACAACACGGATGTAGCGAGGGTGCTCGGGGAGTGGGCCATCGAAGAGCTGAAAGAGGTCACCGGGGTAGCCGTGCGCTTGCTCGGCATTCTGGGCGACAATCACAAGGGGCAAGAACGGAGGGAGTGCGGCGCGAATGAGGGCGACGGTTTCCGGGGTGACGAAGCGCAGTGTGCCCGGCACAGCGATCACCCCCAGCGCATCTGCACCCAGCTCAGCGGCGAGCAGAGCATCGGCAACACAGGTGATTCCACAAATTTTGATGCGCATATTAAGATTTTACCCCCGCTTTGGATAACTTACAGGTAAAATTCTCGCATGAAATGCCATTTCCTTCCTTTAACTATTCTTAGCTTAAGCCTGCTCACCACGCCCCTCTTTGCACAAGGGCCGACACCTAGCCCGATTCTGCAAGATCTCGCCTGGCGCAGTATCGGCCCGGCGATCATGGGCGGACGCATTGATGACCTCGCAGTCGTGGAGTCGGACTCCAAGACCTACTATGTCGCCACGGCAGCGGGAGGCATCTTCAAGACGACCAACAACGGAACCACTTTCGAGAGCATCTTCGACGGCCAGGAGACCAGCAGCATTGGGGATATTGCCATTGCGCCCAGTAACCCGGACATTGTCTATGTGGGCAGCGGAGAGGCCAACAATCGCCAGAGCTCGTCGTGGGGCTACGGCATGTACAAGTCCGACGATGCCGGCAAGACCTGGAGCCACATCGGGCTGGCGAAGACCCAACACATCGGGCGCGTGGTAGTGCATCCCACGGATCCCAATACGGTCTATGCGGCGGCGCTCGGCAGGCTCTGGGGGCCTAACCCGGATCGCGGGCTCTACAAGTCCACCGATGGCGGCAAGACCTGGGCTAAGTCGCTGTTCATCAACGACGACACCGGGGTGACCGATGTGGCGATGGATCCCAAAGACCCTAACACGCTCTACGCGGCGGCCTACACCCGGCGACGATCACCGTTTGGCTTTGCGGGCGGCAGCACCGACGGCGGACTCTATAAAACCACCGACGCGGGCAAGACGTGGAAGAAGCTCTCCGGTGGTCTGCCCAGCGGCGAAGTGGGCCGTATCGGAATCGCGATCTACCCGAAGAACCCCAAGATTGTCTATGTGACCTGGGAGAGCGATAACAAAGGCGGCACTCAGAGCGCATCGGGAAATGGCAATGTCTGGCGCACGGATGACGGTGGAGAGACGTGGGACAAACGCGCCGCGACCAACCCACGCCCGATGTATTTCTCCCAGATCCGCGTGGATCCCAACGATGAGGACACGGTCTATGTTCTCGGTGTGAGCTCCTATGTCTCCGTGAACGGCGCTAAGACCTTCGCCTCCCCCTTCTCCCGCGTCCACGCCGACGGCCACGCTCTCTGGATTGACCCTAAGGACTCGGATCACCTACTCTTTGGCTGCGACGGGGGGATCCAGACGAGCTGGGATCAGGGCAAGACTTGGGACTATATCAATACGCTTGTGGTGAGCCAGTTCTACGAGGTCCACTACGACATGCGCTTCCCCTACCATGTCTACGGTGGCCTCCAGGACAACGGCACCTGGGAAGCCCCCAGCCGGACACTGGATGCACGCGGTGTCACCAACGATGAGTGGCTCAATGTGGGCGGCGGCGATGGCTTCTACGCCCAAGCGGACCCGATCAACTGGCAGATTATCTACACCGAGAGCCAGGGTGGCGCGGTCGGGCGGCGCAACCAGGCCACGGGCGAGAGCAAGAGCATCAGGCCCCGCCCCGAGGGTGCAGGGGAACGGCTCCAGTTCGACTGGAACAGCCCCATTCTGATCTCGCCCCACAACCCGAAGAAGATTTTCTTTGGGGGCAATAAGCTCTTTATCTCGCAGGATCGCGGCGACACTTGGCGCAAGACCGATGACCTGACCACTAAGCCGGATCGCACGAAGCTGCCTATTCTAGGAAAGCCCGTGGGTGCCAGTACCCTCTCCGGCAACGATGGGCAGGATGGCTACGGCTATATCGTGACGGTCAGTGAGTCTCCCGCCAAGGAGGGTATCCTCTGGGCGGGCACCGATGACGGAAACGTGCAAGTCTCGCAGGACGATGGCAAGACCTGGACACTTTGCAGTGTTCCCGGTGTCCCGAAAGGCACCTATGTCAGCCGCGTACACGCCAGCCGCCACGCCCCCGGCCGCTGCTACGTGAGCTTCGATGGTCACCGCAGCGATGACTTTACTCCCTATGCCTACGTGACCGAGGACTTCGGCGCGACCTGGAAGAAGCTCACCGGTGACCTACCTGAGGGTGCAACAGTGAGTGTGCTTCGTGATCATCCGCGCACTCCAAACCTCCTCTTTTTAGGAACCGAGCGTGGGGCCTATGTCTCCTTCAACCGGGGCGGAAGCTGGGAGCGCTTTGAGAAACCTTTTCCCGCCTCCATCCCCGTGGACGATATCCAAGTTCATCCCCGCGACAACGACCTGATCTTCGCGACCCACGCCCGGGGCATCTGGATTCTCGACGATATCGGGCTGCTGGAGGCCAAGGCCCAGAGCCTAGCTCCGGTGACCCTTGCGCCG
>JANNDD010000250.1:0-4585 GCA_031387365.1 Armatimonas sp.
GCCAAAAAGAACTCCCATTGTCCGCTTCATAACTTCTATTGTAGCTTACTATGAGGCATAATAGCCTTGAAATGCGTAGGCAATGGGGAATTCTTAGCGGAGCAGTTTTGCTCGCAACGGCGGCACTGGGGAACCAACCCCCCCGCCCCCGCCCAGCGGGGGAGCTGCTCTTTGAGTCAAAAGTGCGCCCGTTATTGCTGGCCAAGTGCGTGAACTGCCACGGGGAGCACGCGGCGCAGGGGGGTGTTCGCTTGGACAAGGCTTTTGATGCTACCACTGCCCAGAAAGTTCTGGCGGCGGTTCGCTACGATGGCAAGGTGAAGATGCCCCCGAGCGGCAGGCTGGCGATTCCTGAGCAAGAAGCACTGTTGGCGTGGGTCAAAGACGGCGCAAAGTGGCCCGCCCCCTCCGCTGCCTCCCCCGTCGGACGGGGGACGGGGGCGACGAATCACTGGTCGTTCCAGCCGGTGAAGCGCGCTGCTGTTCCCAAAGTTAAGAATCCCATGCTGGCGAGTGAGTGGGTTAAGAATCCCATTGATGCCTTTGTGCTCGCCAAGCTGGAGAGCAAGAAGCTCCTGCCCAGTGCTCCGGCCTCGCGCCGGGAGCTGATCCGCCGCGTGACCTATGACCTGATTGGCCTGCCGCCCACGCCCGAGGAAGTGGCTGCCTTTGAGCGCGATACGGATCCGAAAGCCTATGAAAAGCTGGTCGAGAAGCTACTGGCCTCGTCGCACTATGGCGAGAAGTGGGGGCGGCAGTGGCTGGACTTAGTCCGATTCGCTGAGACCAATAGCTACGAGCGCGACAACCCTAAGCCGCAGCCCTGGCGCTACCGCGACTATGTGATTAAGAGCTACAACGCCGACAAGCCCTACAATCGGTTTCTCACCGAACAGCTCGCCGGAGATGAGCTGCCCGATGCCAACAACGAGACACAGATCGCCACGGGGTTCTACCGCCTCGGTGTCTGGGACGATGAGCCGGTGGACGCGGAGCAGTCGCGCTACGATAGCATAGATGACATGGTCACGACCGTCGGCCAGGCGTTTTTAGGGCTGACTCTGGACTGCGCTCGCTGCCACGACCATAAGATTGACCCCATTCCCACCAAAGACTACTATCAGTTCGTGGCGATCTTCCAGAACATTAATTATTTTAAAAACGGCGGTCCTACCGACGAGAAAATTATCTTCGAGAGCGATGCGGAAAAGACGGACTATGAAAAGCGTGTCAAAGAGAAAGCTGAGCAACTAAGCATCAAGAAGGCGCGGATTGTCGCACTCCAGCAGGAGTTTTTACAGAAGCGCGATGCCTTGCTGAGGCCCACTGACCTAGTGGATCTTAATTGGAAGTACTATGAAGGCGCGTTTGGAGCGCTTCCCGACTTTGACAAGCTCACCCCGGTTGCAGCGGGTACCACGCCGACCATTGACCTCTCGGTGAAGCAGCGTGATGGTAGCTTTGCCCAGCTCTTTACGGGCAGTCTTAATGCGCCTGCCGCCGGAGAGTACACGCTCTGGCTGGACTCTGATGATGGCGCACGGCTCTTTGTGAACGGCCAGAAGCTCATTGACTACGATAGTTCCCACGGTGAGGGCAATGAGAAGCGGGCGAAAATCACGCTGCCTGCTGGAAAAATAGCGCTACGAGTGGAGTATTTTCAGAGTGGACCCTCGCCGCTGGGCCTGAATGTGGCGTGGGCAGGGCCGGGGTTTGCTCGCCGCCCGCTCTCGCCTGCCAAGAACACGGGTGCGCTGGGAATTCCCGTGCAGTTCGCCGCCTACAAGGGCCAGCTTGATCCCACACAAGTGGCGGAGAGTGCGAAGCTGACCAAGGAAGTGGAGGCGCTTGAGAAGGCCGAGGTGGTCGTCAATAAGATGCTCGTAGTCACCGAGACCGGCCCGAAATCTGCCGAGACATTCATCCTCAAGCGTGGCAACCGGGAAACGCCCGGTGAGAAAGTCGAGCCCGGGTTTCCGAGCTGTGTGGGCGGTGGGATCGCCAAACCCACCCCTCTTGCTGCCAGCGTAGGCCGCCGGACGGCACTTGCGAACTGGATCACCGATCCCGCGAACCCGCTCCCGGCACGCGTGATGGTTAACCGGCTCTGGCAAGGACACTTCGGGCGCGGCATTGTCCGCACGCCCAACGACTACGGCTTCCAGGGTGCGGCCCCCACCCACCCCGAGCTTCTCGACTGGCTGGCCTCAGAGTTTGTGCAGAAGGGCTGGAGCATGAAGGCCATTCATCGCCTGATTCTTCTCTCCAGCACCTACCAGATGTCGTCGCGTAGCAACCCGAAATCCCTCAAGGCCGACCCAGAAAACGAGTTATTCTGGCGCTTCGACATGCGCCGCCTGAGCGCCGAGGAAGTCCGCGACTCCGTGCTTGCCGTTTGTGGGAACCTGAATCTCCAACAGTTCGGCACCTCGGTCTACCCGGATATTCAGAAAGAGGTGCTGGCAGGGCAGTCCATTCCCGGCAAGGACTGGTACCCGGACAAGATGAAGCCCGAGGACAAGAACCGGCGCAGCATCTATATCTTCGTCAAGCGCTCGCTACTCTACCCGATGCTGGAGAGCTTCGACGCGGGTGAGACCGACCGCACCAACCCGGCCCGCTTCGCCACGGTTCAGCCCACGCAGGCACTCGCGATGCTCAACTCCACGCTCATGAATCAGCAGGCGCTGATTCTGGCCGAGCGCGTCCGCAAAGAAACCCACGACCGCCCCGTTCCGTTCGTCAAGCGCGCTTTCTCCCTCATCACCCAGCGCGACCCCACACAAGCCGAGCTCGCCCGTTGCACAAGACTCATAGACACCCTGCGCTTCAAAGGAGCCACGGACACACAAGCCCAGACCTACCTGTGCCTCTCGCTACTGAACTTAAGCGAGTTTTTGTATCTGGATTGAAGCACCCGGCCGAACCCACCCGGCCGAACCCACCCGCCTCGTCCCTCGGCACCCTCCCTCAGGGCAGGGAGGGTTGGGGGAGGGATTTACGCAACGAGTATTCAAGAGAGAACGATGCCCGAGCCAAAGACGATTCTGGTAGTTGATGATGAAGTACCCATTTGACGATTGCTTCGGTTCAACCCGGAGCGCGTTGGGTATCAGGCAGTCACAGAAATTCGGCGCTCACATCCTCCCTAACCCTCCCTGCCCTGAGGGAGGGTGCCGAGGGACGAGGCGGGTGGGTTCGGCCGGGTGGGTTCGGCCGGGTGGGTTCGAGCATTAGGTACAATCCCTCCATGTCCTATCTCATTCGTGGCGGCCTGATCGCCGATGGAAGTGGCGGTAAGCTCCGCCGCGCCGATGTGCTGGTGGAGGGCGACTCTATCACCGCTCTGGCTCCCCCGTTATCGGGGGCGGGGGGGGCTGAGCTTACGGTCATTGAAGCCGACGGCAAAGTGATTGCGCCGGGCTTTATAGATACCCATAGCCACGCCGACGGAGGGCTTTTAACTAATCTCGATGCGGAGACGCAGATTCGTCAGGGGATTACAACGGCGCTGGTGGGGCAGGACGGTGGGCACAACTTCCCGCTCAGTGAGTGGTTTGCGAAGCTGAAGCAGACCCCACCTGCGCTTAATATCGCCAGCTTTATCGGGCACGGCACGGTGCGCGGCAAAGTGATGGGCGACGACTACAAGCGTGCCGCTCGTCCCGACGAGATTCGCAAGATGCGGGCACTGGTGGCGCAAGAAGTCCGTGCCGGAGGGCTGGGACTGAGCTCGGGCGTGGAGTACGATCCGGGAATTTACTCCACGACGGAGGAGCTGATCGCGCTCGCCGAGCTGGCTGGGTTTTACATCAGCCACGTGCGCGACGAAGAAGAAGGGGCGCTTGAGAGCTTCGATGAGCTGATTAAGATCGCCACCGAGGCCCGTGTTCCGGCGCAGATCTCGCACATCAAGCTGGGCTCATCGCCGGTCTGGGGCAAGACGCAGCAAGTTTTTGAGCGCATGGACGCGGCGCGGCGGCGCGGGGTGAGCATCACCGCGGATGTCTATCCCTACACCTACTGGCAGAGTAGCATTATCGTGCTTCTCACGACCCGCGAGTGGGACAAACGCCCGCTCTGGGAAAAAGCCCTTGCCGAAGTGGGAGGCGCGAAGAATATTCTGATCACTGGCTACGCGCCGCAGCCCGCCTGGCAGGGCAAGACACTGGCAGCACTCGCCCTAGAGCAAAAGAAAGACGCGGTGACACTCACGATGGAGATGGTGGCGGCGGCCAAGGGCGCGGTTGGCGTGGTCGTGACGGCGATGCAGGAGCGTGATTTACAGGCGTTTATTCGACACCCCGAGATCATGTTCTGCACCGACGGTGGCCTGCGCGGCTCGCATCCCCGCGGCGCAGGCAGCTACCCACGCATCCTGGGCAAGTATGTTCGTGAGGAGCGCGTGCTCGCGCTCGAAGAGGCAATTCGGAAAGCCAGTGCGCTCCCCGCCAGCCGCTTTGGCTTCACGGATCGTGGCGTGATCGCCCCCGGCAAGAAAGCCGATCTGGTGATTTTCGACCCTAAAACCATCACCGATACTGCAACCACCAAAGATCCGCAAGCCAAGCCCGTCGGCCTCACG
>JANNDD010000273.1:0-13291 GCA_031387365.1 Armatimonas sp.
GCCGGGATGGCGCTCAACACCGCGCGTCTCGGGCTGGTGCATGGCATCGCGCACCCGGTCGGGGCACGCACCGGAGCCGCGCACGGTCTGCTCTGTGCGCTGCTCCTGCCGCCCGTGATTCGCTTCAATCTCGGCGCTGACTTGGATCGCTACAGTGATATTGCCATCGGCCTGGGAGCGCCCCGTGAAGACCTCGCCGCCTTCGCCGAAAAGTGGCTCGACGACTTTAGCATCCCACGCCACCTCTCCGATCTTGGCCTGCAACGCTCCGACTTCGATGCCATAATCGCCGAGACACTAGTGAGCGGCTCCACTAAAGCCAACCCCCGCACCGTGCATGAGAGCGATGTCCACGAAGTTCTGGAGGCCTGCTGGTGATAATCCCCGGCGATTTTTCTCCGTTTGATGCCACCGAGGCGGCCCATGTGGCGAATTTACGTGTGTTTGTGGGGCGTGTGGCGGAGCCTGCCTCGCGCTCGACACTTGAGGGGCATCTTACCGGCTCGGCGTTTCTATTGAGTTCGGACGGCACTTCGGCGTGGCTGATCTGGCATGAGAAGCTTCAGCGCTGGTTGCAGCCGGGGGGGCATCTGGAGCCAGAGGATGCGTCGCCGTGGCATGGGGCGCTACGTGAGCTGTGTGAGGAGACGGGACTGAGTGAGGCAGACGTGAGCAGTGACGATACACTTTTCGATGTGGATGTACACGCAATTCCCGCACGTGGTGATGAGCCGACGCATTTTCACTACGACTTGCGGTTTTGCTTCACATTGCGTGCGGGCGCGGCTCCGACCACCGGGCGGTGGATCGCACTTACGGAGCTGGCGGGGTTTCCTGAGGAGTCACTGAGCCGTCTAGCGCGGAAAGTGCTTGCTGGATAACGCCTCGGGCCAGCAGGATCCGTGTGTGCCCGACACGCGTGACCTCGATGAGCGTGGAGCCGGGCCAGTGGGCAGCGATGGTCTCGGCCTCGTCGTAGGGGACACTGGTATCGGTACGGTCGTGGAAGATCGTGAGGGGTGGGGGGGGGCTGGGCACACCTTTCAGGGCGCTCAGCAGAGTTAGATCGGTAGAGAACTCGGATTGAAAGTAGGCGACGAGAGCATCGGCCTCAGAATCGCTCAGCCCCTCACGCAGCCCGTGGTTTTTTAGCCCATCAGCGACGTAGCAAACGGGGCCGAGAAAGACGAGCTGCTGGGCCTGGATGCCTGCCGCCAGCGCGAGCGTCGTTGCGATAGCGCCCAGAGAGTGCGCGATAACTCCGTGTAGGGGCTGCCCACTCCAGTCCGCGAGTGCTTTCAGAGTGGCGGCATTGGCCGGTGCGCTTGCCAGGGTTCCTTCGGAGGCACCATGGGCGGGGGCATCGTAGGCAAGAACCCGATAGCCTGCCTCGTGAAGAGGTTTGAGCCAGGCCGCGAACTGGGCCGCACAGCCGCCCCAGCCGTGTGCCAAGAGCACCGTCGGGCTGTTGTTCGACTCCGAGGGCCACTCGTAGCACGCGACTGTTTTATGGACCCCCAGCACCTCAGGGTAGTGCACGGCGGGGAAGCCCTCCAGAGGCACCTCGGGCAGGGTGAGCGAAAAACGGGTGGGCTCGATGGGAAAAGCGGGGGCTGGGAAACGGGGAGGGGTGAGCCAAGACGTCACCAAATCAGAGAGAATCACACGCCTATTCTATCTCCGATTTTTTAAGGCGCTCAATCTCTTTCTCCACGAGCGTATCTCCCGGATAGTCCCGAAGGAAGCGCTCCCACTCCAGAATCGCACGAGGAATCTGCTGGTGATCGGCGCACCACTGTGCAAACCGACGGCGTGCGCGTGCGTCTTTCCAGTTTTGTACCACAGCTCCGACTTGGACACTGAAGTCCGTGCGAGCTTTCTCTGCAGTTACTTCGTCTTGGAGGAGCTGCCGACCGCGTTCTGTCTGGCCACGGCGTAGGAGTAACTGACCGAGCTGCCCACGAAGGCGCGGGTAGTTGGACTTCAAACGGTAGCTCTCCTCCCAGGCTTTGAGGGCGTTGTCATCATTGCCAAGCGCCTTCCAGGCTCTGCCCCGCTCAAAGGCAAGTGAGGCATCCCCGGGTGCGAGCTGGGCAGCCGCTTCTAGTGCGGCGATGGCTTGTTGACGTAGCACCGTGGCTTTCTCCGGCTGGGCATCGGCGGCATCCAGCAGGGTACGTGCTTGCTGTGCGAGAATCTGCGACTCCCTAGGATGTTTCTGAGTGAGCGTGTTGAGCTGGGAAAGAGCATCTTCGAAGCGGCGCTGCTTGGTGAGATTCTCCGCCAGGAGCACTGCGGTCATCCAGCGTTCTGGCTCCAGAGCAAGTGCCCGCTGGAGCAGTTTTTGGGTCTGGGGGTAGTTTCGCTCTTTATCCTGGTAGAACGCCCCAGCGACCAGAGGCTCTATATCGGTGGGAGCGACTTCCTGGGCTTTTTTGAAGCGGGATGCGCCCATTGCCTGCTCTCCCAGGCTCAGCTCCAGGTAGCCAAGACGCACTAGGGTGACCGGATCATTGGGGCTGGTGCTCAGCATCGCGGTGAGTAGGTTGTGGGCACGATCTACCTGCCCCACCTGCCGGTAGAGATCCCCGAGGATACTCGCCATGCCCGGGATGCGCTTTGAATCGTCTTCCAGTTGCCGCAGTAGTGGGCGCGCCGCTTTATTGTCCCCTGCACGAACCAGGAGCTGTGCTGCGTCTAAGCGGCTTGCCGGGTCATTGGTAACCAGGCGACGTGCGGACTCGGTCGCTTCTTTGTTGAGGGCGAGCTCCCGCAGGCGCGTTTCCTGCTCGGTGGTCTTTGTGCGCTCTTTACTCAGAGTTTGCCACTGCTTAAGCTGCCACGGGACGCTGGCCAGTGCGCCAAGCGCAAGAATTCCTAGCAACGCAAAAAGACGTCTCTTACGGTCCATAGTACTATTGTGTCATATCTTTGATACGTCGCGCCTTCAGAGCTGCCACCTCGCGCGTGGCCTCCGCATCCGCAGGTCGGCGTTCAAGCACTTGTTCCCACTCGAAGATCGCGCGGTGGATCAGGAGTCGTCCGACACAGTAGCGTGCGAATTTTTTACGCTTTTCCAGATCATTGGGGGTCTCCGCTACGCCGAGAGCAAGCTGCTGGTAGGTTTCCGCCTTGTTTTTCTCGGTAGTGTTCTCCGTGAGGAGCTTCTGTGCCCGCTCGCGCTCTCCGGTTTTTAGGAGCAGCTGAGCAAGCTGGTAGCGTGTGGTCAGATAGCTGGGGGAGAGGACATAGGCTTTCTCGTAGGCCTGCTGTGCTCCCGCCAGCTCACCGCTGCCTTGACGGATCTTGCCCAGATGGAACCAGCTTGGTCCTACCTCTTGAAGCTTCTCCATTGCCTTCTCCGCGAGTGGGAGTGCGGCACTCCGAAGGGCTTGAACACGCAGTAGCTCGCCTTTTTTTTCTAGAGCGATTGCTTGCTCGTCGAGGGTAATGGCTCGCTGGAGGACCAGAATGCCTTTCTCGGGCGCGAGCTTTTGTGCGTCGTCGAGGACTTTAAGGGCGTCTTCGTACTTGCCCTGAGAGACAAGAATCTGGTTTTGGATCAGGCACAGTCGCCACTCCTGTGGGTCAGCAGCGCGGGCCGCGAGAAGCGCTTTGTCGGCTTCTGGTAGCTTCTCCTGGTGCTTTAAGAGGAGTGCGAGGGCGAGCTGCGCATCTGAGGAGGCAGGGGCAAGGCGCACTGCTTCTTTTAGGTGTTTTTCCGCCGCCGTGTAGTAGCCCAGAAACTGCTCGAGCCGCCCGAGACGAACATAGCCGGGGGAGTAGGTCGCATCTAGGCGGATCGCCTGCTGGGCGAGGGGGAAGATTCTATCCGTGAAGTCGAGCTCCTCGTAGAGTCCGGCGAGCTGCTCGGAGAGTACGGCGGAACCCTTCGCGTCTTTTTCCAGAGCGATAAGGGCATCGAGTGCGCTCGCATTGCTCTCGCGCAGCAGGGTGGCTGCCTCACCGAGGCGCATCCGCAACGGCTCCGCAAGCGGCAGAGGCGTCGGGAGTGGCGTCGGCTGCGGGGTTGCCTGAGGCGCGGACGAGGGTGACACCGAAGACGAAGCCGTTGTCCGGCATCCTAGGAGTAGGGCCGGTGTCAGGGGAAGGAGGCAGAGGAGACTAAAGTGAGCAAGGCGCATCATAAAAACAAGGCGGCGTGTACGAGCTCGCACACGCCGCCGGTTAATCATTAAGAGGGAGACGCAATCTAGCGAGGGGCACCACCACCGGACATTCCCGAGGGCGCACCGTAGCCAGGTCTGCCATAGCCCCCTTGCATTTGCCCCATTCCAGGACGCCCCATCGCGCCGCCGCCACGGGTCTTGGCGGTGGTGGCGTAGGTATTTTGCATGGCTGCTGCTGAGGGGCCTTGGAGTCTGGCGTTAGGGTTTTCGACCGGGCCAGACTTATTGCACCCGACCGTCACTAAGGCTAAGAGGCAGATTGCAACACTGAGTCGTTTGTACATAGCGTGATCCTAAGTGTAGAGCCGTGCCGGGTAACCCCGACACGGCCTTTGACGAGAGTATTAGTTGTTGACGATGCCGTAGAGGGTGATGGTACAGCGTGCGGTCTGGGTGTACTTCACGTGGCCATCAGCGAAGCCGATGTTGTTGCCTTGCGCGGAGTGCTGAGCACACTTGTCCCACGCCGGGTCAAACGGTCCCTGCCAGATTGCAGCACTTCCCCAGTAGTTAGGCACACAGGCATCGGCCTTGGGATAGGCGGTTCGCATCAGACGCCAGCGGCTCCAGTTGCCAGGCTGTGCACCCGTCCAACGCGGATGCGCGGGATTATTGGCGATCTGTGTCCACTCACCCCAGCCTTCCCAGCCGGAGAGGGTAGTCACCATGTCGCCTAGGACATAGGTCTCTGCGGGCCTGCCCATTCCAGCAAGCGATCCTTGTGCGTAGGTCAGGGGCTCGGAAGCACCGTAGGAGATCGGAGCGCCCCGCTGGGTGATCGGGTTCCAGAGCTCGGTGGGGAAGCCCTTGACCGTGGCCATGTTGAACCAGCCGGAGTAGTTGGTCTTGACACCCGCCTGACGTGCGTCGCTGGGGCAGGAGTAGACACCCGCGCTCTTCACGTAGGGGAAGATCGCGTTGTGCCAGAGGCTACCGCCGTTGTTCACACACGCAGGAAGGCTGCCACCGGAGTAGCACTGATCCCACTTCCACTCAGGGAAGGTTTCGTCGTAGTCCTGGGCATACATCACCATGCCCAGCGTGAGCTGTTTCATGTTGGAGAGACACGCGGTCTGGCGTGCTTTCTCACGGGCTTGTGCAAAAACAGGGAAAAGGATAGCGGCGAGAATCGCGATGATCGCGATCACAACAAGTAACTCAATAAGCGTAAAGGCACGCAGAACTTTCTGCAATTTCATAACTGAGAACTCCCTCAAGATATATTGACTCCCAAAGACAGGGGGGAATCATAGCAATTGTACACAGATATTTAATTGGTGTCAAGTCGGTTTTAGGCGCAATCTTAACAAATCTTTAATTAAATGCTTTCACTTAATCGCTCCGCCGCCGATTTCAATCGGCGGCGGAGCCTTGCGGTATAATTGCCCGTGCCTGTTCCCACCCCAACTCTGGACAAAACCCTCCTCGATGCGGCCCTTAACGGCTCCGATCTCACCCCGCGCCTTGTTGCCGTCGAGACGCAGCAGGACACGGCGACCCTCTTTGCACGGCACCGCGACGGCTCCGTGACCTCCGAGACCGTGCCCTTTATCCCCTGGCTGATCCAGCGTGAGGAGCGCTTCCTCCCCGATGGCGAGGAAGTCCAGCTCATCGGCGAGGGCTACTCGCGCCTCGTGCGTTTTCCTAACTGGCGGGCGTACCAAGACGCCCGCCAGATTTTAAGGGACGAGCGCCGGGATTTTGTGCAGTACGGCTCGCCCCAGAAGCAGTTCTTGCTCGGCACCGGGCGGACGCTCTTTAAGGGAATGGCCTTTACCGAAGTGCGCCGGATGCAGGTGGACATCGAGACGACGACACTCTCGTTTAGTGAACCCGGGGCAAAGATTTTTCTGATCGCCTGCTCGGACAACGTCGGCAACGAGGAGCTACTCTTTGGCGACGAGCGCGATATGCTCTGGGCGCTGAGTCACCTCGTCTCCGCGTGGGATCCCGATATTATCGAGGGGCATAATCTCTATGCCTTTGATCTGCCCTGGATACGCGCCCGCGCCCGTGCGCTCAACATTGCCCTGCCCTGGGGCCGTGATAGCTCGGAGGTGGGGATTGGCTCGGAGCGCAACTGTGCGCTGGGGGCCAACACGCGTCCGTTCACACCGCACTATATCTGGGGACGGCATGTACTAGACACGCTCTTTCAGACCCAGCGCTTCGATGTGGCACGTGGCGAGATTAGCTCCTACAACCTTAAAGAGTGTGCCAGAACGTATCATATTGCCGAGCCCGACCGGGTCTATATTCCCCACGACGAGATCGCGTCGCTCTGGCGCACGGATCCGGAGCGGGTGAAAGCCTACACCCTGGGCGATGTGCGTGAGACCAGAAGACTCGCCGAGATTGTGACGCCCACGGAGTTTTATTCCACTCAGATGGTGCCCGATGTCTTTCAAACCGTCGCCGTGACAGGCAGTGGCGAGAAGATCAACTCGGTGTTTGTGCGGGCCTACTTGCAGGCGGGCCATGCGGTTGCGCGCCAGCAGCCCAGCCAGCCGTATGGCGGCGGCTACACGGAGATGCGCCTCGCGGGCCTCTTGCGTGGCATTGTGAAAGCCGATGTCGAGAGCCTGTATCCCAGCATCATGCTCAACTACAATGTGAGTAGCAGCTCGGACACGCTTGGGCTGTTTCTGCCGCTCCTTAAAGAGCTAACCCGCCGCCGACTCATGGCAAAGCGCAAGGCCAAAGACTACGAATCCACCAAGAACGAGATCGCGTCAGCGTACTGGGACGGCCTTCAGGGTTCCTATAAGCTGCTCATCAACTCGTTCTACGGCTACTTAGGCGCACCGTTCTACTTCAACGACTACACCGCCGCTGCTAAAGTCACCGAGATCGGGCAGGTTATTGTTAAACAGATCGCGGAGGAGCTCGAAACCCGAGGCGCGACAGTGATCGAGATTGACACCGATGGTGTCTATTTTCAGCCTCCCGCTGGAATCTTGGGCCTAGAGCCTGAAGAGGCATTTATCACTGAGATTGGCGCAAAGCTCCCCGAGGGGATTCGTCTCGCCTTCGATGGCCGCTACGAAGTGATGCTCTCGCTCAAGGCCAAGAACTATGTGTTAGTGAGCTACGAGGGCAAGACGACATTCAAGGGCTCCAGCCTGCGCTCGCGTGCCGATGAGAAGTTCGGCAAGAAGTTCCTCTACGAAGCCGTGGACTTCCTGCTCGCCGACAATCGCGAGGGGCTCTCGGTGCGCTACAAAGAGCTTCTGGATGCCATTGAGAACCGCACCCTTGGGATCGAGCAGATCTCCCGCCGCGAGCGTGTTACGGATAAAACCTTCACCAGTGATGCGAAGAAACGCAATGCTGAAGCCATGGCGGGCCTCACCATCGGCGACTACGCGATTATCTACCAGCGCGAGGGCGACAAAGCCTTGGTCTCCGCCGAGAACTACAACCAGGACGAAGACGTGGAGTACTACCAGACCAAGCTCTACAAGTTCGCCACCCGCCTCGAAGCTGCCATCGGCGAGGACTTCGAGAAACTCTGCCCTAAACCCCTCGTCGGAGCCAAGCGCAAAGCCGCCGAAGATGCCAAGCACCAGATGAGTCTCTTTGAGCTGTAGTTAAGACGGTACAATAGTGCCATGGCTCTTACCATTTCCCAAGAAACTGAGCAGCTTCTAGTCTCTGAGGCGACACGCACAGGAGTGCCCGTCACTGAGCTTCTTCACCGTGCCATTGTTGCCCACTTTGCCACTGCGCCCAACCCTCCCAGTGATGCGGAGTTGGAGCGTGTGGCACGACAAGAGCCTGCGCAACATTTACGCGATGCCTATCTTGCGCTTGCGCTAAAGCAGCGTCAGGAGAGGGGATTAAGCGAAGCTGAACGTGATGAGCTTCTGCGCTTACTAGAGCACTTGGATACCCATCATGTCCGGCGCATGGAAGCTGCCGCAGAGCTTGCTAAGCGCGGAAATCTGACGTTGCGCGTTTGCATGGAGCGCTTTGGTATTCGTCCGCTGGAGCTCATTGGGTGAGTGAGGCGCTCAGAGCTGCTGTCGCCGCACGAGCAGAAGGCCGTTGTGAGTACTGTGGCTTGCCTTCGGACTACTCTTCTGCTGCTTTTGAGGTAGACCATATTCTGCCACGCATGGCACAAGGAAGTGATAGCCTGTGGAATCTGGCCTGGGCATGTCCTTCTTGCAATGATCACAAAGCTGCCGCCATCCAAGCCGCAGACCCCGAAACAGGACTTTTGGTGCTGCTTTTTAATCCACGAAATGCCTCCTGGTGGGAGCACTTCCGCTGGGGCCTGGACGGTGTTTCCATTGAAGGAATCACTCCAACAGGACGGGCTACAGTACAACGTCTTCAGATGAATCGAACTCCTTCCGTCAATCTACGGCGGGTTCTTGCGGCATGCGGCCTTCACCCTTGACAAAAGCGTAGGTATACTGCTTACGTGTACTAAGTCTCAACGAAGAGAAGGGCGAGTAGGAGGATAGCGTCATGGATGTCATGGTTGGCATAGGTCTTGGTTTTTTGGGCTGGCTGCTGGTGCGCTGCGTTCTGAGTGGTTTTTACACCGTGGATCAGAACCAACGTGCCGTGAAGACTGTGTTTGGGCGGGCACAGCGCTTGGGGGAACTAACAACCCTCGATGATCCGATTGCGGAGTCACTGACGGGCGACCAGCGAGAGCGCTATGTCTACCCCCAGGTTCGCGTAATTCCGCCGGGAGGGCCGTACTTCAAGTGGCCGTGGGAGAGAGTCTACAAAGTGTCCGTGGCGACCGAGACCGTGAACATGGCCTACGATCCGCAGGCACCGGCGGCAAACCGTGACGGGACCATGTTGGAGGCGGTCACCAAAGATCAGCTCAACACCGGGTTGACAGGGCAGATTCGCTACCAGGTTTCGGAGCGCAATCTCTACGCCTATCTCTTTGGGGTCACGCACCCTATCGCCCATGTGATGGGGTACTTTGTCTCGGTGCTTCGCGAGCGAATCGCGACCTTTGAGGCACCAGGCGTTGCTGGGCACGCAGACGCACTAGATGCTACGTCGGTGGAGGGCATCTCCATCAATGATCTACGAAAGAACCTGCGCGATCTTAACGAGCACATGGATAAAGAGTGCCAGAGTGCGTCCGCTCGCTACGGAATGCTACTGGAAGCATCGCTGATTACCGGCATTGACCCCCCCGCCGAGGTGGAGTCCGCGCTGGCGGCGATCAACACGGCGCACAACCATGTTTCCTCAGACATCAGTCTGGCGACAGCGGCTGCAGACCAGCGCATCGTGGAGTCCCGTCGCGCTGTGGAGATCGAGACGCTCAAAGCGGAGGCCGAGGTCGAGCCACTGCGGCGGCTGGCGGTGCAGCTCACCGCGCTCCAGGCAACAGGTCGGCCCGCGATGCTGGCCTACGTGCGCAACGCCAAGCTCGCACTCTTTAGCAATGCCCGCCGCGTGATCACGGAGGTGAAGTCATGATTCCTGTCTATGCGCTGGTTACGTTTTTCGCTCTGATGATCGGCGGCCCGATTCTGCTGGGGCTGGTGCGCCTCATGGGAATCTACACGATTGTTCAGGAGCGCCGCTGTCATGTCTATGTGCTCTTCGGACAGGTGATCGGGATTATTGAGGAGCCTGGGCTCTGCTTCCTCTGGCCGAGGTTGGGCTGGCGGGCGCTGCTGATAGGGGGCTTCGGTAAGTGCCATGTGATTGATATGCGGCTCGATCAGGAGTATCTGCGGAGCGCTCCCGTGAACTCCGAAGAGGGCGCTCCGATGGGAATCGGGATCTGGTACGAGATGTATATTAGCGATCCTGTTGCCTATCTCTTCAAGAACACCGATCCACGCGGCTCGCTCTCCGCCAACGTGAGTAACTCCACTGTGCGCTGTCTGAGCAACCTTCCCCTGGCTCGGATGCTGATTGACCGCCATAGCATGAGTAAGACTGTTCGCGACGAAGTGACTCCAAAGTCTCACGAGTGGGGCTATAAGCTCGGCTCGATCTACATCCGGAAAGTCCATTTTCGCGACCCGGAGATGATCCGTCAGATCGAGAGCAAAGTTGTCAATAGACTGCGGCAAGTCACGGCGGCGATCAAGCAAGACGGCGTGAACCAAGTGAGCATTATCACCAGTACTGCCGAGCGCCAGGCCGCTGTTGAGTTTGGAAAGGCAGCCGCCGTCCGCCCTGCAATTGTGGGAGAGGCCATGGCCGAGATCAGCCGCGACCCTGAGATCTCCTCGGCGCTCTTTGAGCTTCTGGAGACCCAGCGGATTGTGGAGAGCGGCGCGAACCTCACGCTGATTCAGGGGCAGGGCAAAGGAAATAGTAGCGACCTCATGGCGGGCTTTCTCGCCTCCATGCCCGCAAGCGAGGCACAAGCCGCTCCCACCAAGCCCCCCGTCAAGCACTAGAAGGCTACATGTCGTCGAGGAAGCGGAGCTGCTCACGGTACGCACGTAGGGCAGGAAGGTCTAGGGAAGCGGTGAGGGTACCCTCCTCGCTTCCCGCATCGGCGAGAATTTCGCCGTGCCAGTCCACGAGCATCGTGCGACCGGGGAAGCTGAAGTAGGGGTCGGTGCCGCAGCGGTTGACTCCTAAAACATACGCTTGGTTCTCAATGGCACGTGCTTGAAGAAGCCGCACCCAGTGGTGGGCACGGGCCAGTGGCCAGCTTGCGATCACAACATAGATCTCGGGTTTCCAGCGCCGTGCCGCCTCGCGAAACAGCTCGGGAAAGCGCAGGTCGTAGCAAATGAAAGGACAGAAAGAAGGAAGCGGCGCCAAGTCCCAGCCTTCCATCTGAATCAGCTCCGGCTCCTTACCTGGGGTATAGATCTCTCCGCCAGAAACAAACGGGCGCTGTTTGCGGTAAGTGCCCCATGGGGTCGCGTAGGGGCCAAAGGTAAG
This sequence comes from Armatimonas sp., assembly GCA_031387365.1. Taxonomy (GTDB): domain Bacteria; phylum Armatimonadota; class Armatimonadia; order Armatimonadales; family Armatimonadaceae; genus Armatimonas. The sequence continues at coordinate 11,085 of JANNDD010000273.1, forward strand.
GGCGCAATTAAAGCTCTCCTCTCCGATCCGCAGGGCTGCGCCACCGACAAGAGCGATGTCATACTGGTGGGCAAGACGGGCAAGAAAGGCATCCGTGGGGCCGTCTTCAGGCTCCACGGATGCCGGGGCCATCGAGAACCCCGTGGCGAACATCTCCGGGAGCACGACCAGCGTGTTGGGCTCTGGGCGGGCTTCGGCGATCATCCGCTCCACTTTAGCGAAGTTGGCCTCACGGTCTTCCCAGGCAATATCCAGTTGGACGGCTAAGATTTTCATGCTTTTGTTTCCCCCTTCGCGGAGCCAGGCCCAGAGGGCACCCCGGTCGGCGGTGGTGCCGCCGGGGGGAGGTCAACATCATAGGCACCACCGTGCTTGATATGGTCGAACTGGTCATCAGGGACGACTTTCAGGTTGGTGTGGAGCGCTTTGTTCTCGAAGAAACTGCAGCTGCGCTCGGGGATCTCGATCCCGTCCCAGTCGGCAAACCAGCCGCACCAGTGGATCATGGCGATCATGGGGCGGGGCTGCGCAGTGCGATTGGGCATTCCCGCGTGCCAGAGCCGAATGTCACGGAGCACAACGGAGCCGCGTTTCACTGTGGGCTGAATCGGGGGGCGTTTCGCACGCCACGCGGCGAGGTGCTCGTCGGCGACCCGTGCGGAGCCGTCGCCCTGCCAGTACGTGGTGTCGTGGTGTGTGCCCGGCCAGAGCTGGGTCGCGCCGTTCTCTGGCCCCATGTCCACCACGGGCACATTGATCACAATCCCAAACGTGGGCGACGGATGCGTCATACTTGGCCAGAGCTGCGCGACATCCGGGTGCACGGGCTGGAAGTGCTCACCCTGAAGCGCGGTATTGCCCGAGTAGAAGTTGTTCTTCACGCCATCGCCGAGCAAGGCTTTTGTGAACGCAATGACGCTCTCATTAAAGAGCACATCCCGAAAAAGATAGGGTGCAAAGGGCGGTGGCGCTTGCTGGAGATTGCCCGTGTTGAAGTTAAAGGGCACGTCCGGACGCCGCAAGATCTCGTCCACATCGGCCAGCATCTTCTCGCAAAGAATATCGCAGTGTGCAGGGTCTATCACATCTTCTAGGACGATAAATCCGTCGCGGTTAAATGCTTCAATAAGTGTTTTCATCGTCGTAGTATATGCGAAATTGCCTGCGCGAGCCGAGTGTGGGCCTCGGCATCGAAGTGGACGCCATCAAGTGGACTGGTAGCGATTACGGAGCCCGCGTTCAGAAACTCCCAGCCATTGGCCTCGGCCACTTCAAGATAGAGCGGGGCGAGCGCACGGGAAAAGCTCACGGCGCGCTCTTCCTCGAACTCGACGTAGGAGATCGGGGAGCGCAGGGGTGGCGGGGCGATGAGCATTACTTTTGCCCCCGCATCCTGTCCCATCCTCCCGATTGCCTCCACGGCATCTGCAGCCGCATCAGGCTGGTGGCGGAAGCGCGACTTGGAATCGTTGGTGCCCAGCATCACGATCAGCGCCTCGAAAGGCCGGTGCGTGTCACAGACCATGGGGAAGGTTGCCTTACCATTGCGCATCGGGACAAGGGCATCGTCAAAGCCCGTCGTGCGATTGGGCAAACCCTCCTCTAGCACCCGCCAGCCCTCGCCCAGAAGGCACTGCAACACGCCCGTCCAGCGCGTCTGATCATCGAAGCGCGAGATGTCCTTCGGGTTTGCGCCCCACGTGTTGGAGTCGCCGTAGCAGAGCAAAGATTTCATTTCAAAAAAATTATAGCGTACAGTCTACCTGGGATGCTTGTGTGGTAGAGTGTGAAAAACCAAAGGAGATATATTAAATGCCTATACTGTTCCGACGTAAAGTTTTATCTAGTTTGCTTGTTCTGTGTCCACTAGCGGTAGTGGGACTTGCTTGGCTTCCTGGGTGTGGTAGCGCCCCGATACCATCTTATTATCGAGATGGTAGTAACATCATTGAGGATGTAAACTTACTGGCAAGCGATTCGGAATCACTAGCTTTGCTCAAAGGAGATAAAAAAAGTGGTGTTTGTGGTAAATTTGTCTTGTATCAAGATGCTAAAACTTTAGCTTTGAAATTTGCGATGGGGTCATTTGTAGAACTAAGGTAACAGGTTAGGTAGTTGCTGGGACAATAGGGTTCCCACGAAAGACCGAAAGTAGACCTTCACGAGGAGAAATGCCCTGTTTGCGAAGGGTGGACAGATAGCCACGG
>JANNDD010000276.1:0-20553 GCA_031387365.1 Armatimonas sp.
GAGATAGCTTCCCACCAAGATAAGCGGGGTCAGAAACGTGGCCCAGAGTACGACGCGAGCGGCGGGGAGCTTTGTGCGGCGCTTCGTGGCTACCCTGTGAGTGGCTTTTGGGGTGGAGGTGGTGGCACTTGTTGCCACGGAGGGCACGGCCGTGGCGGTGGAGTAGCTCGTGCGCGGTGTCTGCTGAGGGGTCGTCTTTAACCGCATGGTGTCCTAGTCTACGGCATCGGGCGGGCAAGTTCAAACATGGCATCGGGCTGGGCGCGGGTGTACCAGTCGCCGCTCATACGGGCGATGTAGTCCACTCGGGTGGCATCCACTTTCCCAGTCTCGTCCAAAAGCTCGTCCGCGATCCAGTAACGGACCACTTCGCCGATGATGTAGTTCGCCGAGAGCGGCCCTGGCCCGTGCTTGACGATTTGATAGAGCTTGCACTCCATCGCGAGCGGCGACTCCAGAACTCGCGCGGGCTTGACAAGCTCGGTCGCGCCTTTGGTGAAGCCTGCCTCTTCCCACTCGCTCACGCCGTAGGGGTACTCAAACGATGCCTGGTTCATCTTCTCCCGAATCGCGTAGGTCACGATAGAGATCGTGTACTCCCCTGTGGCTTCGATATTGACCAGCGTGTCTTTGGGCTGTCCGTGGCGATTGTTCAGCGGCGAGACGGTCACCGATGGTGGGTTCGCCCCGCCGGCCATGAAGTACGAAAACGGTGCGAGATTGGGTTTGCCCTCAGGCGAGAGAGTCGAGACAAACGCGATAGGCCGGGGTGAGACGCAGACATTGAGGAGCTTGTAGGCATCTGGGATCGCCATTGCCGCCGGATCGAAGGCACGGTGGGACATATTTGATTGTACCCTGTAGAATAGACCCCGTGAAACGCCCCGATACCCTAGCCAACGAAATAGAGAAACTGCTGGGCAGGGCATCAAGTGATGCACTCATCGGTGCGTCTGGAATAGACGACGATCCCCTGCTCACGCGCTGGGTGACGCGGATCGGGCAGGAAGTGGCGGTACACTCGGATCGCCTGGATGCCAAGCCCGAATTTGTGATCCTAGGAAGCGATGTCGCCAATGCTCTCACCCTTCCGGGAAGCAAAGTTCTCGTGACACGGGGGCTGCTTGATGAAGTGACGAGCGACGATGAGCTGGCGGGGGTACTCGCCCACGAGGTTGGGCATGTTGCCAAGCGCCATGCGTGGCAGCAGCTCCAGAACAATGGGCTTGTCGCACTTCTGCTGCGTTTCGCACCACCCAAGGGCAGCGTACTGAGGCAGGGCTTGCCGGTCCTGAACCTGCTGCGTGCCCTTGCCCAGAGCCGCGATAACGAGTACCAGGCCGATAGAGTGGGGCTCGGGTTTGCGGCAGCGGCGGGCTATGCGCCCAGTGGGCTCCTCCGCTTTATTGAGACCATGGCAAGTGGCCCCATGGCGGCCTGGGAAGAGTACTTTAGCACGCACCCCGCTGGCCCCAAGCGAACCACTGTGGGACGTCAGCAGCCCGTGGTGCGTGAAAGCGACGTGGACTCCCGAGGTGCCGTGGCCGCTGGGTTAGATGCGCGCGGGTTCGCCGGGCTTGCGCAGCTGGCTCGTCTGGGCCGTGACCCGCTGGCGCTCCCCGCACTTACCCCGGCATCCCTCAGCGCGCGCAACCGCCAGGAACGAAAAGACCTCGCTGACACGATCCAGCGACAGCAGACACGGCTCTTAGCGACCTACAAGCCTCTCGTAACGGCAAGTACGCTCCAGCAGCTTCTCCTGCTCACGGCGCAGAATCAGGATATTCGCCGACTTATTCTCTCGACCCATGCCTATCTGCTCCAGTTTAAGCTTCAGGATGTCTACGCACGCACCCTGCGGCTGCTCCGACTCGCTGGGCCAACCTGGGATGCCCTGCACGTAGGCATGGATCCCGAGACCATTGAGTGCCTTCGAGGGCGCTTGGAGATCCGCGAGGCGCTAGCACAGATCGCGGCGGTACCGACACCACTCCAGCGTGCGAGCCAGGCATCGCTCACCGTGCTGGCGGATCTTCACCTGGGCGGATTCTATCGCCTGAACTCTGGGGCACAGTGGACTCACTTCGCCGCCGTCGAGGGGCTGATCCGCTATGCGGAAAGTGAGCTCGCCCGCGCGGATCGTGCCGCAGGACTGGGGTGGCGCTATCTTGCGATGGCTCGGGTTCGACGCTACCAGCAGCAGCTGGATCAACTGATTCCAGAGAGCAGTCTTACCAAAAGGGCACTCTGGAGCGAGCTTGTGGAGCGCCGTCTGGGCCAAACGGTAGAGTGGAGCGGCTCCGCCGGAGAGGCAAGTGTCTCGGCGGCACTCCATGTAGAGCGGGGAGACAAGAAGCCGTGTCCCCTGGGAACCTCCTGGGCGGACTGGGTGGTACAAAGCGGGGGAACTCCGGAAAATATTGCCACGGTACTCCGCCTGCTAACTCTGGATATCCAGCGGGAGCTGGCCGCACGAGCGTACTTAGGGTGGAAGGAATAGGATGCAGAAGCTGCGGGTGGCGCTCTGGGCGCTGATTGGAATCGGGACGCTGGCGGGCTTGTACGGGGCGAGCCTGCGCTTTGTCACGGAGGCAAGTAACAGACGTATTGAGCTCACTCTCGACATGACGGAGCTGCAAAAGCTGGCGTCCGCGGAGGGAGTTCCTACAGCTCGCGTGCTAGAGCGATTCAAGCAAGCCGGCATCACGTCGGTCGCGATTACCGAGGACACTCTGGCCTCTCTGGAGGAGTCGCGCCGTGTGGAGGCAATTCCCTCCGCGGAACCGGGCGTGACCTACCTGATGACCCATCAGGGGAGCTACTCTCGTATTCTGGCAGCTATCCAGAGCCGCACTCACTTCAAGCTGGAGCCCAATAGTGAGTACGCTCAGATCCGAGTCCCCCCGGGCGCGGAGCTCCTTAAAGTCGAAGACCTTGGGATGGAGATCTACCAACCTTTCTCGGTGATTAAGACTATCCCTGTCGGGCTCGACCCGAATCTGATCCAGATGGTGAAGAACGCCAATCTAAGTGTCGTAGGGCGACTTCAGAACTCCGTCAACATTCCCAACACAGGAATTAGCTGGGCGCTGGAGCAGCTCAAGAGCCAGGGCGTAAGGACCGTCATTTTTTCCGGGGAAGATGTACTGGGCTACGATAGCCAGCTACGCACCACAGCAGATGCCCTAGAGGCTCAACAGCTTCAGGTCGGAATTGTCGAGTTCACCAAGATAAAAGGCGACACGCTCCTGCATCAATATGCCACTCAGCAGGTTGTCCGTGTTCATACAATTCCCGGGGCTGAGATGGCCACGGCGACACCTGCGGATAATATCCAGCGCTTCTCTCTAGCAGCACGAGAGCGTAATATTCGGATGCTCTATATCAGGCTCTTTCTGGAGAAAACCAATCCCCTTAACGAGAACATTCAATATATAGAGAAGCTTGTGAAATCTCTCAAGCGCGGCGGGTTATCAATTGGCGAGGCGCATACCTATCCCCTCTTTGCTATCCCTCTTGCCGCACGCGTCCTAATCGGGTTAGGGCTAGCAGCAGCGCTCTTTCTACTCTGCCAGGAGCTCTTTGGCCTACTGGGTGATCTGGCGCATCCTCTCTCTTTACTGGTAGTAGTGGGAGCAGGCGGGCTTATTGTCCTTGCGGCAGTGTCCCCCAAGCTCGCAGCGCTGGCAGCGGCGATAGTTTTTGCGGGGCTGGCAGTGGTGCAGGGGGGGCTCCTTAGCCCTGTGGAGTGGGGCAAAAAACCGCTCCGCGTGGCACTTCGTCGGTTAGGACGGATCGTCGGCGTGACCACACTGGGAATCATTGCGGTGGTCGGCCTGCTGGCGACTCAGGCATTTATCGTAAAAGCGGATGCGTTTGTCGGGATCAAGGCGGCACTCTACCTGCCGTTACTTCTCGCCGTGCTGGTCTGGGCCGTCGGGCTACACGCTGAGAGTCCAGCGGGCCTCCTCTCTCTCGTGCGCCGCCAGCTCCAGCGGGCACTTCTCTTGATCAATGAGCCCGTACGCTTCTGGCAAGTGGGAGCGGCTCTGGCGGTCCTGATCGTTCTCGCGATGCTCTGGCTACGCTCCGGCAACGACGGCGCTGTCGTGGTTACGGGATTTGAGCTGCGTTTCCGGGATTTACTTGATGCCACTCTGCCTGTCCGGCCCCGCTTCAAGGCACTTCTTTTTGCGGTACTGCTCCTGGGAATCTATCTTGCCGGTCGGGGAGAGAGGCGCTGGGGAGTGCCGCTGTATCTTCTTGGTGTAATTGCCGTGACTGACTTTCTCAACACTTTCTGCCATCTACACATCCCGCTATTGGTCAGCGTAATGCGCGATTTTCTAGGGGGGATTCTAGGAGTCGGACTGGGTGCTCTCTTGATTTTATTGCTGGAGCGCGAGTGGAAAAAAACGAAGCCATGAAAATCGCGGCACTAGGCTACTACGGCTTTGGGAATCTTGGTGATGAGGCGGTGCTCGCGGGGATTCGGACAGCGCTGACGGAGCGCTTTCCGGCGGCGCAGCTGCTGGTGTTGACTGCTGATTCTATGGCAACAACCGCTCTCCATCCCGGAGTCGGAACTGCAAATCGCTGGCGCTGGAAGGAGACCGTCCGTGCTCTCTCCGGGACAGACCTCTTCGTGTTTGGGGGGGGCAGCTTACTGCAAGACGTAACGAGTGGACGCTCCGTACTCTGGTACGCCCTGATGGCCCTGATCGCTCGTCGCAAGGCGCGGCGTGTGCTCTGGTGGGGGCAGGGAATTGGCCCGCTCAGCCATCCGTTGTCCCGAAAGGTGGTTCGTCTGATCGCGCAGCAGGCAGATGGGCTGACGGTGCGCGACATAAAGAGCGCGGCTCTTTTGAAGGAAATCGGCGTGACACGGTCTATAGAAGTAGTGGCAGACCCCGCATTCGCTCTTGACCCCATAGCCGTGACGAAACCGTCGGGGACACTGGTGGCGCTACGCCGCTGGCCAGGCGTCTCTCCGGAGACCCTAGCCCACGCTGTGCCCGGGGCGACTGCGCTTCCGATGCACCTGCCCGATGATCTTGAAGCCCACGGGAAGCTCCCGTGCTACAACTGGCAACTTGAAGGCGCGTCGGTGGCGGAAGTACTCGGGAAGGTCGCCGTGGCGGAACAAGTTGTCGCAATGCGCCTCCACGCCCTGATTTTTGCCGCACGCTGCGCGACGCCATTTGTAGCACTCTCCTACGACCCGAAGGTGGATGCCCTGGCGCAAGCAACCGGCCAGGAGGATGCCCTACTGGATGCCGTGCAGGCAACTCCCGAGAGCCTGCGGGCTGCAATAGCACGTGTCCGCGAAAATGCTCCCCAGCGCCGCGCACAGCTTCATGCTTTTGCACAGGCTGAGCGCAGCCGTGCACGCCGCCCGGGAGAGCTTGCCCTGGAATGGTTCCGATAATCATGCGACGCTATTTTCTCGCGGCTGTGCTACCCTTGGCGGCACTGCTGGCCCACGCCCAGGAAACCACTGTCAAGCAAGAGACCGAAGTAAAAAAAGAGGCGGAAGTCAAACAAGAAACAAAGGACGAGAAAAAGAAAAAAGACCAGTTCCGCATGAACTCTACCAATGCGGGTGGCATGGGGGGCGCACCACGCGATGGTAAGACCTTTCCTGAGCGCCTGATCGGGCCGCTAGGCAAAGACCTCAATGCCTATGGGAACTGGGTGCTCACGCTCAGATCAAACCAGGTCACAGGGAGCCAGTCCGCCAAGGACTGGTTTAAGTTTCAAAACAACAACCAGTTCTTTAATACTTCGTCGCTCGGCCCCTTCCAGCAGCAGCTCGACTTGACCCTGATGGGGAGCCTTTTCAGTGCCGTCCGAGTCAATACCAGCCTGACAAACAACCGAGTCGCGGCACAAACCAGCCTAGCGCAGCTTCTAGGCTTCGAGTACGAGAGCGCCGATAAGCGCACTAAGGCAGCGGTGGGTGATGTGAATGCGAGCCTTCCAGGCAACGAGCTCGTGACTTTTTCCCGCCGCCTCGTGGGTGTGCAGTACGACCGGCAACTGGGCGCAGGGCGCACGTTCTCTACCGTGGCCTCGATCACGCGGGCTCTGGCACGGCGAGGAAGCTTCCAGGGCAACGGAACGACAGGCCCCTACTACATGAACGCCTCGCAGATCATTCCGTCGTCGGAAAAACTCTATCTCAACGGCCAGGAGCTTATTGCCTACGAAGACTATGAGCTGGACTATATTCTGGGGACAGTCCACATGAAAAAAAGCCGTATTCTCAATCGCGAGGATACAGTGGAGTTCAGCTACGAGGCGCAGAACTTTAATACGAGCCCCGGTGTACTGACGGGCCTGCGTTTCGAGACTCCCGCGAGCTTCGCCAAGTCGGGGCGCGTGGGTGCCACGGTGCTGCGACAGATGGCAGGTAGTAGCGGGACAGCAAATCGGCCCGTTACTCAGTACTTCCCGGTCTATAGTGATTTAGCCTCTCGCTACACCCTGCCCTCCCCTATTCAGCCGAATACCCCGGTGGAGGTGCGCTACCAAGAGCGCCTGCTGACCGAGGGGATCAATGCGGACTATATTCTCAACCGGGAGCTGAACTACATCCAGCTTAGGCGTTCTCTGCCTGCGGACACCGCACTACTGGGAATATCGTCCCTCTCGATCAACTACACCCCCGTGCCGCAGCTCGGCGTCGGAGGCGATCGTCAGGTACTGGGTCTAGACACGCAGTTTTCCCCGTTGCCCAATGCCAAGATCAATGTCCAGTACGGCCAGAGCCAGGGTATCAGTAAGCAAAATAGTGGCACGGGCCTTATTTTTACAGCAGCCCTAGGCTCGCAGCTAACGGACAGTAAGAGCGCGGTAATGATGGGCACGAAAGACACAGATGCCCTCTTGAAGAGTACCAGTGCGGCGACAGGTTCGGGCTTTCGGCCTTCGTGGAACGCCAATCTTGGCTGGCGCAATATCGAGCCAGGTTTTTCGGGCATTGAGTCCACCGCAACGGCGCTTCTGCGCTCGGAGCGCGGGCTTCGGGGGACGTTTGGGTTTAGCCCCTCCCCGAGCTGGGCCTATGATTTTACCGTCAACGACACGACCGTCTCCCAGCCGCTTAGCTCCAGTGTCGGAACAACAACGACGGGATCCTCACTCACCACCTTCCGAAATCAGACCATGAACTTTGGAGCAAACTGGACACCGCCGACACAGGGCAAACAAAAGCTTCCAAGGATGCGTTATTCCCATGCGGGCACCAATCAAGGAAGTGGTAACTCTCTAGCGACCTTTAATAGTGACCAGCTTGCCGCAACCTACGATTTGGCGAAGGGAAGTGTTGAGGCGAGCCTCTTCCGAACCGGCTCCAAGGGACGTAGTATCTTTGCCAATGGCTACACCCAGACCGTCGGCACAGGTGCGTCTGGTGGCACGGGTGGGTTGCTCGGTGGCTACCGCGACGGCACAACGGCCCAGACCACGACAAACTCCTCCTCCGAGACGGCGCAGCTCAAGCTCAATCTGACACCGGGGGCCAACTTAACCTTCTCGACCAGCGTAGGACTAACGAGCAATCGCTCTGGGGGAGGGCTCTTTCGTGGGCGAGACTTGGCTTTCTCGACCACCTACTCGCCACTACCCGAAAAGCTCCAGCTCCAGGTTGATGTCACGGATACGACCAATGGGCAAAATCTCTCCGGTTTTTTTAACGCGGGTTCGGGCTTGGATTCAGGAAACACGGGGCTTGGCGGGGCGTCCACGGGGCAGCGCACACGCTCTCAAAACGCGCGCGTGTCGTTTACGCCAACACCGCGCTTCCGTGTGGAGACGGGCTTTATTCAGCAGCTCTCCTTAATTCCTGGCTACGATAACACCGAGAGTAAAACCACCGACCTCTCGCTAGACTACACCCTCAACGAGAAGTTTAAGCTCTTGGGGCAGTGGAGCAAGCAAGGCACAACCTATGTAGGTAGCACGAGCGACTCGGACAACCAGAACTATATTCTCCAAGTCATGGCGGGTCCTTACCGCCGGATGAACTTCACGGTCAGTGGGGCGCGCATGAACTTTGGCACCGCGCTGAGCAATTTCGGCACTGGCGGCGGCATTGTCTCTGGTATTGGTTCGGGGCTAGGGCAGGTCGGAGGGGGAGTGAGCTCCGGATTTGGGCAGAGTGGTGTTACCACGACTTTTGTTCTGCGAAGTACCTACGCTGTCTCACTGCAGCAGCGCGCAAAAGGTGAGAGCAAAGAGGGCACCAGTAGGGAGACGCCGTTGCTTCCGTTTTTAGAGTGGCGGCTCCTTAATGCCAGTAGCCCTGCCGCCACGGGAACAGGGACGGGGACAGGAACGGGCTCCGGAACCGGCAGTATTGGTGGGTTTCACAATGCGCTGAACTACCTTAACAACGAGGCAAGAGTCGGGATCGAGTGGGCCGTCAGTAGCCTGCTCTCCGCCACATTTGATGTACGCTTTATCCGAATGACCGACCGCGACACCCCACAGTTCTCCTACAACGCCCGAACCCTGAATTTCGATCTGCGTGCTCGGTTTAATTAGGCTCTAGAAACGAAGCCTTAGAGACGGCGTGCGAGCAACAATAAGACCCAGAATTGCTCCCGCAACCACATCGTGTGGAAAGTGGCGCTTAAGAGTCACCCGGCTATCGGCAATTGTGGCGGCCCCCAGATACCAGAGCGCGGCCTCGGTCTTATTTCGTGCCCCGGCTGCGGCTAGCCCCGCAATCGTAAATGCGGCGCTGGCATGGCCGCTGGGAAAACTGTCGAAAGTCGAACCATCAGGGCGACGCTCGCGGGATAGATATTTAAGGCTGGTGACGAGCACCGTGCTGGTTATGAGTGCCCGTCCCCGGTCACGCGAGTCCCTGGAGAGAACCCCTGCGGCCAGAAATGCCAGATTGCCTTCGTGCGAGAAAAACTTCGCCGTCGAGTGGTCAAGAAGCCCGGTTTGGGCATGGCCGGGGAAAGCGGCAAGAATCGTAAATAAAACCGCTAGCAAGATTCGCATGCCACAGTATCCCGTATCTTGGCAAATCTCACAAAAGACGATAGAATCAATCCTGTTCTGGAGTGGTGTCCGAGTTGGTCGAAGGAGCACGATTGGAAATCGTGTAGGCTGTAAAAGGTCTCGTGGGTTCGAATCCCACTCACTCCGTTCTACAATTCCTTTCGGGGTACAGGAGGACCTGAGCACTGTTGCGACGAATCACCTGGAAAAGCTCCGTGGAGGCAGTTCAGCGCTTGCCTCGCTGGAAGCGCTTTGCGTTGCTTGCTCTTGTCTCCCCCACCCTTCTTGCAGCCCTGGTCTCACTGGGCTTCTATGCCAACTTGCATCGCACGGCCCAGGCAATGTCTGGTACCTCACTGCCGAAGCTTCCCGCACTCACCAAAACGCAGCGCCTGCTGGTCATCGCGCCGCACTGCGATGACGAGACCCTCGGAGCCGGTGGCCTCATCGCGCAAGCCCGCCAGAGCGGGATTCCCGTTCAGGTGGTTTTTCTCACCAATGGCGATGCCTTTCCCGCCGCCTGTGCCCTCGTAACCCGGCGACTGCCCACACGTGCCACGGACTACGTACATCTTGGTGAGATCCGTCAAAAAGAGGCACTCAAGGCACTTGCCACTCTGGGTGTGGACGCCGGGTCGGTGACCTTTCTGGGGTACCCAGATCGCGGGCTGAATGCGCTCTGGGAAGACCACTGGCAGCCCAGCGCTCCCTACCGCTCTCCTTACACGAACCGCACCTCAACGCCACGAGGAGCGTACTGTGGAGCGGCTCTAGTCACGGACATCAAGAAGGTTTTGGAGCAGTTCCGTCCCACCGATGTCTTTGTCACCCATCCCGCCGACGATCACATGGATCATAGCATCGCGGCCTCGTTCACAGAGGCCGCGCTCGCAGGCTCCCCTCGCAAGAATATTCTTCTGCACTACTACATCGTGCACCGGGGCGACTGGCCGCTTCCCCAGGGCTACTCGCCCCAACTCAATCTTGTCCCACCCTCCGGGTTTGCGCTCGCGGATACCCACTGGCGCTCTTTGACACTGCGTTCTGAGACTCAAAAGGCAAAGAAGCGTGCTCTGAACCAGTATCCTTCTCAGCTAGAGCTATGTGGTCGTCAGCTCCGATCATTTCTGAGAGGCAATGAGATTTTTGGAGCAATTTTTGAGCCCCGTATCGAAACATCGCACGTCGCAAAAGTGCGGGATGCCCAAGGAGATGATGTGGTGCGCTTCGCAAACCCGGCGACAGATCTGACGGCGCTGTCTGCTCAGATAGAAAATGAGAGTCTTCGGGTGACTCTGCAGCTTCGCGGTGCAGCTGCCCCGGGAGTGCGCTATGGGCTTCGACTCCGCACCGCATCGGGAGTTTATCTGGCACGAACCTTGCAGTCTCCACGATTGACACAAACCGGTAAACGCGAGCTCACCTACACGTTTCCTCTTGCACCGCTTCGGCTCGGTGAGTCAGGAACCCTCAGCACTCTCTGGCTCTCGGCTGAAACAGGCATGACCACACGCTATATCGTGGACAGAACCGGCTACCGCCGCTTTAGCTTACGCAATCCGTAATTGCTTTGCGAAGGAATGTACAGGAACCATTGGACAAAATTGATTTGCTCAACCGTCGTAACTCACTGCGACTGCTTTTCCACGGCCCCATCGTCCTGCGCCGTGCTGCCGAAAAAGAAGCGCTGGTGCTTGCAACAATCTGTATGGTAGACATGTTCACCACGCTACTGTGGGTCACCATGGGCTATGCCACAGAGGCAAATCACCTGCTTGCATGGACGTTCGAGGTTCACCCAATCACTTTTGTTCTCGTGAAATCCGTATCGTGTATCCCCGCAGTGCTCATGGCCCCCAATCTCGCGCGTCGCCACAAGACCTTCACTATCTGGCTGCTACGAATTATTATTGCTGTCTACGTACTCACCTATTTCAAGCTCGCACAATTCTGATATACTGCCCGCTGTGAGTGAACCTCTCCTTTCTCTGGAGAACCTGGAAGTCTCGTTTCCCGCCGGATCGGTCGTGCGGGGGGTCTCTCTTGCGGTAAGCCGCGGGGAAACCCTGGGAATCGTCGGCGAATCAGGCTCCGGCAAGACCATGACAGCGCTCTCCGCGCTTCGCCTTATCCCCGAGCCGGGCCGCGTGACGGCGGGGCGTATTCTTTTTGAGGGGCAGGATCTGCTCTCGCTCCCGGAAAAAGACCTGCGCTCGATTCGTGGGGGCCGGATTGCGATGATCTTTCAGGATCCGATGACCAGTCTCAATCCCGTGTTCTCCATTGGGAATCAAATCGCCGAGTCCGTGCGCCTGCACAAACGTGTCAGCAAGTCCGATGCCTGGGATGCCGCAGTGGCTGCCCTGCGCCGAGTGCAGATACCCGATCCAGAGCGCCGTGCACGCCAGTATCCCCATGAGCTCTCAGGGGGGATGCGTCAGCGAGCAATGATCGCGATGGCACTCGCCTCCGAGCCCGATGTGCTCCTCGCCGACGAGCCCACGACGGCGCTGGATGTGACCGTGCAAGCTCAGATCCTGACCCTTATTCGCCAGCTGCAACAAGAGCTGGGCATGGCGGTGATTTTTATTACCCATGATCTTGGTGTTGTCGCTCAGGTCTGTGACCGCGTGGCCGTGCTCTACGGTGGTCAGGTCATGGAAGAGGCCGATGTCCACACGCTCTTTGCCGACCCGAGGCATCCCTACACGCAGGGGCTTCTCAACTCGCTGCCTGAGATGGCCCACGGTCAGCAACTAAATTTTATTCCCGGTCAGCCCCCCACAAGGCCCAGCGAGGTCAGCGGTTGCCCGTTCCGAGCGCGTTGCTCGCAGGCGATAGACAAGTGCGCTGAGCCGCTCCCCACAACAATCCTGCCCAAAGAGCATTTGGTTCGCTGTCACCGTGTTACTACGGGGGAGGCACGCTGATGCTAGAAGTGAAAGATCTCTCGGTGCAGTTTGCCGTGGGGGGCGGGAAAATTGTCCGTGCAGTTGACGGCGTGTCGTTCTCTGTGGCAAAAGGTGAGACGCTGGGGATTGTCGGGGAGTCGGGGTGCGGCAAGTCCACGACGGGGCGTGCGCTCTTGCAGCTCTTGCCCAAGACGGCGGGAAGCGTGCGGTTTCAGGGCGCGGAAGTGGGCGGGCTACGTGGCAGTGAGCTACTCGCGTTTCGTCGGAAAGTCCAGATGGTCTTTCAGGATCCCTATGCCAGCCTCTCGCCACGCTTGACCGTTGGGCAGCTTGTTGGGGAGCCGCTGGAGATCCATAAAGTTCCCGGCGACCGAAAAGCGCGTGTCGAGGAGCTACTACGCTCTGTGGGCCTGCCTGACGGCATCGCTAGCCGCTACCCCCACGCGTTCTCCGGTGGTCAGCGCCAGCGCATCGGGATCGCCCGTGCCTTGGCCCTCAACCCGGAGCTGATCGTTCTTGATGAACCCGTCTCCGCGCTGGATATCTCGGTGCGGGCGCAAGTCGTGAATCTCCTAATGGATTTGCAGCAAGAACGTGGCATCGCCTATGTCTTTATTGGACACGATCTCGCGCTGATCCGCCACGTCGCGCACCGGGTCGCCGTCATGTACTTAGGGCGGATTGTCGAAATGGGAACTGCCGAGGCGATCTATTCCAACCCGCGCCATCCCTACACCCGTTCCCTTCTGGCCTCTGTCCCTCTGCCCGATCCGTCCAAACGTAGAGCGAGTGCACCGCTGGAAGGCGATCCCCCGTCCCCTCTTAACATCCCCACGGGCTGCCGCTTCCGCACGCGTTGTCCGTTTGCGCAAGCGATCTGTACTGAAAAAGAACCCACACTTGGCCTGGAAAGCGGCGCTGCCTGTCATTTCTCACAGGAACTGCCTGTCTGGAATTCTTGACAGGGTATCTTGCCAGGGATAGAATAGACCGAACATTTTTTTAGGGACTCTTTTTCGTGGACTTTACCACGTCAATGTCAATCAACCTGGAGGTTTAGTATAAGTCATCATCGTGATGCCCGCGGTTTCGACCGCAATCGGGACATGGGCCCCCGAGTCAATGAGCGCATCCGCGTTCGAGAAGTCCGTGTTGTCGGCGAGGACGGAGAGCAACTAGGGGTCATGACCCCGCGCGAAGCGCTGGATGTTGCTCGTAGCAGAGGCATGGATCTGATCGAAGTTGCCCCCACCGCAACTCCTCCGGTCTGCCGCATCATGGACTACGGTAAGTTCAAGTATGAGCAAGGCAAACGAGACCGTGAAGCCCGCCTGAAACAGAGACAGTCCGACATGAAGGGAATAACCATCTCTCCTAAGATGGGTTTTATTGACGATCATGACTTGGACATCAAGATCCGAAACTGCGTGAAGTTTCTGGGGGACGGCGATAAGGTCAAGATTACTTTCCGGTTCCGTTCCCGCTGGATGTCGCACCCTGAGTTTGCCCAAGAGGCGATGGCCAAGATCGCAAAAACGGCAGTTGATGCTGGAGTTGGACAGGTCGAGCGTCACCCACTGATCGAAGGCCGCCAGATGATCATGATTCTGTCCCCTTCCAAAGAGGCGATGAAGCGTGCTGCCCAGCGCCTGGAGAGCCGCACCAACGCCAAGCAGCATCCCAGTAGCCAGAACAAATCCTCGACAAATAGTACCGAGTCCACCAAGTCTGCTGAGGACGAGGACGAAGAAGAGGAGCTGGACGACGAGAACTTAGATGAGGACGACGACCTCGATGATGAGGATGACGACGAAGAAGACGAAGACGAGAGTCTGGAAGTCAATGCGGAAACGCAAGAAGTCGAAGCTGGTGTAGAGGTCGCTGAGGCTGCTGAGACCGTCGAAGCACAAGCAAAATAGATTCCCGCCCCGGTAGTTCCGGGGCGGCTTATTTTTTCTTTGGCTTCAGAGAAGTTGCCGCGCCAAACATCAGTGTCCTCAGGCGATTCATGAGTCTGTTATACTACAGTACGATGCAACAAGACAACAACTGGCCAGACTTTCGCGGCCACAACGGTGATGGTTTTAGCGGCGCTACCGACCTTCCCAATGAGTGGAACGAAAAGAAAAACGTCCGCTGGAAAACCCTGGTTCCTGAGCTAGGCTGGTCGTCGCCCGTCGTCTGGGAGAATCAGATCTGGCTCACGGCAGCAACGGAAGACGGCAAAGAGCAGTTCGCCTTGTGTTTCGAGCGCACCACAGGGAAGCTACTGCAAAAGATCTTGGTCTTCAAGAACCCTTCGCCGCAAGCTTTCCCACGAAACAATAACACGTATGCGTCACCGTCACCCGTGATTGAGAAGGGCCGTGTCTATGTGCATTTCGGGACATTTGGCACGGCTTGTATTGATACCCGCCGGTTTTCGATCCTCTGGACGCGGCGTGATCTCAACTGTCAGCACGGGCAAGGCCCTGGTTCATCGCCCCTGCTTTTTCAAGATAAGCTAATTCTAACCTACGATGGGATGGATGTACAGTATGTAGTGGCTCTGGAGGCGAAGACGGGCAAGACTCTATGGAATACGCAACGCAATACGCGCTTTAGCAATAATGATGGGGATCTTCACAAAGCCTACACAACCCCCTACCTCCTGAAACGAGGCAGCCGCCAGGAGCTAGTGAGTGTGGGTGCCAGTGCGGCCTGTGGGTACGATCCTGGAACCGGAAAAGAGCTCTGGCGCATCCCCCACCCTGGCTACTCGAACGCATCCCGCCCCATCGCTGGCAACGGACTCCTGTTCTTAAACACGGGCTTCAATCGCCCGGAGCTCTGGGCAGTCAAGCTGGATCGCCCGGATGGCCCGACGCCCGAAGACGTTGTTTGGGGCTACACCAAGGGCGTTCCCAATCTCAGCTCGCCGCTTCTGGTGGAGGATCTTCTCTATTTTGTCGCGGACTCCGAGGTGCTCACGTGCCTTGAGGCCACAACGGGAAAAGAAGTCTATAAAGAGCGCATCGGGGGGCGTTTCTATGCATCGCCAGTCTATGCCGGAGGACTTATCTATTTATTTAATGAGCGTGGCAAGGCATGGATTGTCAAGCCGGGGCGCACCCTCACCACGGTCGCGCAAAATGAGCTCGAAATGGGCAGTCATGCGTCACCGGCGCTCTGTGGGAAAGCGCTCTATGTTCGAACCAGTACACACCTGTACTGTTTAGAGCGCATCTGACACAAAGGGAAGCTTTGCGGTGGTACGGGCCGTGAGGAGCGCAATGGCAATCACAAGATCATCTGGGTACGTGATCTTTGGGTTAGGCGAGGTGCTCTCCATCAGGTGGACAGTACGCCCAAGCCGCCGCAAGAGGCTTGCATCATCGGTGGTAACAAAGCCCTCGGAGCGCGCCGAGAGGTGGGCACGTCTGAGCAAGTCTGTCAGAAACCCCTGAGGTGTCTCTACAGCAACGAGATCAGCTCTTTCGACGAGCTCCCCACTGCGGCGGATCAGTGTGTCCGTGACGGGCCGAACCAGTGTCATGAGCTGGTGGCTACGTGCGGTACCAACGCACTCCGAGATCAGCTCCGGGGTGATGCAGCAGCGTGCCGCATCATGGACGAGCACGTACTCGGTCGTCACGGCATCCAAGCCCCGGCGGACACTCTCCTGGCGCGTGCTACCGCCAAGCACCACCGCTTGCAGCTTCCCCCCTGCATACCGCTCGCCCAGCTCCCAGAGCAAATCGCTCTCCCCTTCATTGGCCACCAGGACAATGCGTGCGATATCGGTACACTGAGCAAAGGCCTCTAGAGTCCAGCCAAGCAAGGGACGTCCCAGCAGATCGGTGAAGATCTTGTTCTGCTCCGCTCCAAAGCGCGCACCATGCCCCGCAGCGGGGATAAGAGCAGTGACGGCAGGTTGGGTTCGCATCGGCTCTTTTTAGGAACGCTGGGCCCGGATCGGGGTACGGGGACCGCGGGTGTAGGGACGAATATTTCGGTCGTAGTCAGCCCCGCCATCGTCATCGCGCAGGTGGGCGAAGATCATCTTACCCGCCGTCGTTTGCAGGAGCGAGGAGACAATTACCTCAACGGTCTCTCCCACCACTTTACGCCCCCCTTCAATGACGATCATCGTACCATCGTCGAGATACCCAATTCCTTGATTTTGCTCACGCCCCTCGCGAACCACAGCGACTCGCATCTCCTCGCCAGGCAGAACAATGGGCTTCAGGGCATTGGCCAGCTCATTGATATTCAGCACGGGGACACCTTGTAGCTCCGCCACTTTATTCAAGTTGAAATCGTTTGTCACGAGTGTGCCATCAAGAGCCTTTGCGAGCTTCACCAGCCGAGAATCCACCTCTTCTTTTTCGGGCGCTAATTTATCGTAGCTCCGCACCACAAGCGTTAGCTCTTTCTGCATCTGGTTGAGAATATCCAGACCACGACGGCCCCGTGCTCTTTTGAGACCATCTGACGAATCAGCGATATGTTGCAGCTCATCGAGGACAAATCCAGGAATGTAGATCGTCCCTTCCACAAATCCAGCCCGCGCAATGTCTGCAATCCGACCGTCAATGATTACATTTGTGTCCAGAATCTTAAAAGTCGCGTGCTGAAGCGTGTTTTCCTCTTCCGCCTCTTTAGGCTGTGGCGGCATGTAGAAGTGCAGCTCCTCCTTCATCGAGAATGCTGCGGATGTGGTCAGGTAGCTTAAAATAACGCCGGTAATAAGCACGACTGCGACGGCTGCCAGTGTATTGTGATCCAACGCACGAAAAATCACCACCGAAATTGCCGCCGTCAGGAAAATTCCCATCGTGAGTCCAGCCCCAATGGCAACCTTGTCGCGTGTGGACATCTTACGCATCTGGTCGCCGAGGCTCTCGATCTTGCGAAAAGTGAAACGCCCGAGTGCAAAACCAAAGATCACGCTGGAGAGCCCAAAAACAACCCAGTAAACCCAGCGTTGACTCTCCGTCAGCAAGTTCTTTTCACGAAGAAAATCGAAGACCAGATTAGAGGCATACCAACCCACCCCAACCGCTAGAGTAACGAGAAGAGCGGTGAAAGTCAAACGCCAAATTTTATTGTTCATAGTGTGTCTCCTTCTGGTACGATTGGGTTTGCTTAGCTGTTCCCGCTTTTAGCAATGCGAATCCGTGCTTGAGCCCGGCGCATGCTCTCCATAATCGCTGTCCGGTCAACACTCTCAGCGCTGCTTAGCAGCTCGCGTGCCCGTATCAGAGAGGCTTCCGCGCGGCTCACATCAATCTCGTCGTCAAACTCAGCCGTGTTGGCTAAAACCGAGACTTTTGTCTTGGCAACATCAAGAAATCCGCCTGCAACAACCAGTTGCCGTGTGGTGCCATCGGCCAGACGGACAACACACTCGCCGACACCAAGCTCCGCCAGCAAGGGTGCATGTCCTGCGAGAATTCCAAGGCTTCCCTCAACCGAGGGTACCTGGACAGAAGTCACGTCTCCAGAAAGCACCGTTTTCTCTGGTGTGACAATATTTAAGTTAAAAGTCGCTGCCAAATTTTCTATCCTTAAACTCTCCCATGGAGAGCGTACTCGGTTCTCATTGTACCACTCTCGTTGCCGCTCCACAGAGACCTTTTGGCAGAGTCGCTCCCCCTACGGCATGAATATTGCCATGAAACCTACCGATCATGGCTCTGGTGGGAATACAACGAAATGCTCCGCGCATCGGCTTCGTCTTCTCGACGGAAGTGGGATTAAAGACACAGTACCAGAACTGGCGTGAGGCTCTCACACGCCTGGCACCGCCTCTCGATCCTCGGTGGATTATTGTTGACTGGCACCTACCTGGGGGCCTACTAGAGCGTCTCCCGCTCCTGCCCGGTTCCTGGAAGGCGCGCTTGCGCTCGCAGCAGCAGCTCCGCACAGGGCTCCAAAGTGGGCCATTCGACGGTCTTCTGATCGGTGCCCCCGCGATTACCTATAATCGGCGAAAACTTCTGAGTCAGCAGCCGTATTTTGTCGCGATCGACTGTACGCCTAAACAGCTCTATACATTTGGGGATTACTACGGGAAAAAACCGAGCGCATTTGCCCCCTACGAGCGCTGGAAAGAGCAAGCACGGCGAGATTTTTACCAGAACGCACGCCTTCTTTTTCCCTGGTCGCACTGGGCTGCCCAAAGTATGATCCATGACTACGGCGCAGACCCTGCACACGTCGAGGTGGTTCCGCCTGGGATAAACTTAGACCTCTGGCAGACGGAGCCGCGAGCCCTTACCGACGATATTCATCTTCTTTTTGTGGGGGGGGATTTTGTCCGTAAGGGGGGCGACTTACTTCTGGACTGGGCACAGCAGACTCGCAAACGGAACTGGCACTTGCACCTGGTCACCCGGGACCCCGTTCCCACCCCCCATCCAAATATCCATGTCTACTATGGACTTGGCCCCAACCATCCGGATCTTATCGCGCTGTACCGTAAAGCGCAGCTCTTTGTGATGCCCACTCGGTGTGATTGTTACTCTCTGGCGAGCATGGAGGCAATGGCTTCCGGATTGCCTGTGCTACTCAGTCAGGTCGGGGGAACGTGCGATATTATCCGTGACGGCGAAACAGGCTACTTGCTTCCGCCTGGTGACTACGATGCACTGGTGGATCGGCTGGAGTTTCTGCTGAGTAATCCTCAGCATCTTGGTCCAATGGGCATTGCGGCCCGCCACGATGCGGAGGAGCGCTACGATGTAGAGAAAAATGTAGGGCGAATTCTAGCACGTATGGAGCAGGAGCTTGCTAAAGCATCTTGACCAGCTCCACTTCAAGCGCCGCTAGCTTTCGCTTCCCACCAACACGCATGCCACGCACCGCCCTGTCGAGTTCCTCACTGACATCGCTTGTACCGAGCATAAAAATCTCCGGAAGCTCAGCGGGCTTGTTCGCACTGTAGCGAACCATGACGGTCTGCCCAAGCTTTGCCTCTTGACCAGTACCAACCACCATATCCATGGGCGCACTTTCGTCTAGTGTAGTCGCTACGGGCTGCGGTGTGGGCGATGGGCTCGTCAGTGACGGTGGCGTAGGGCTAGGCACTGTCGGTTGCGGAGGCGCAGTAGTGGGCTCAAAAACCGACGGCGGGGTGGCTCCTGGTGCCTTTGGAAGCCAGCGGTCCAGCGCCGGGTACTTTGCCACGGTCTGGGTACGGCTCCAAGCAAGCCCACGGTTCAGGTGATTGGGTGCCCACTTACGTACGAGCCAGAGGCTCCCCCCCAGAAGCAGAATGAGGACGATCAGGCAGCCACAACAGCCGCCTTTACCGCGTTTTTTTCGCTTGACCGTTCCCGTGGGGGTAGACGACATAGACAAGGGCTACTTCACCTTGACGAGCTCGATTTCAAAAACAAGCGTCGCTCCTGGAGGAATCGTCCCCTGCCCCGCTTCCCCGTAGCCTAGGGCTGCCGGAATAACCAGCTTCCGCTTGCCGCCCTGCTTCATCCCAGGAATCCCTTCGTTCCACCCTTCAATTACCTGGCCGGGCAAGGATAACGAATACGGCTCATTGTTATGATCTGCCGTAGAATCAAACTTGGTACCATCGGTGAGCCAGCCGGTGTAGAGGACATCAACTGTCGTGCCGTTTTTTGCCTCTTTTCCCGTTCCAACCACCAAGTCTTCGTACTTGAGACCCGATTTTGTCGTCACTGCCTTGGGCCCGAGCTTGGCCTTTTCCCCACTGGCCATTGCCTCTGCGGCTGCCTTCTTATCAAACTCTGTTTTACGGTTGTTCGCCTCCGCGGTGGTGGACGCCGGATTCGGGGTCGCTGCCACGGGAGCGGCGGGGTCTTTGGGCGCAAAAAACTTCCCGACGACAAACAGAGCAACAAAAATGCCCAAGACAATCACAATGGGCTTAATAAAGGGATTATGGGTCATAGCGATTACGATTTAACCTCCAAGAGCTCAAGATCAAAAATCAACGTACTGTTGGGCGGGATACTTGCTCCTTGGCCCGATGTACCGTATCCAAGTTCCGAGGGAATGATCAATAGGCGCTTCCCTCCCACTTTCATCGTGGAGATGCCCTCCTCGAAACCCTTGATCACCTGGTTCGCACCTAGCTTAACACTAAAAGGAGTGCGTCCTGGATTCAGCGACGAGTCAAAGATCGTGCCGTTGAGCAAGGCACCCGTGTAGTTCACCGTCGCCGTCTGACCGCTCGAGGGTACCACCCCTGCACCTACTGTTTTCTCGATATACTTCAAACCACTAGGATTTGTCACGACATCCCCGACAAAGACCGCCTGCGACTCGCTGGTGCTGCCTGCGACACTCACACGGACGACGGCATAACCTGCCGCCACTCCTGTTGCCGCTCCTGCACTGGTGAGGGTCAGCGATTCGCCTCCCCGTGTGATGCTGAAGCTGGCTCCCCCGGTTCCCAAGGGAATCGCATTGCCTGCACTGTCTTTTACCGTGACAGAGAGGTTTTTTGTTTCCGCAACCTTAACCACTTGCTCCGCAGGTAATGACAGGGTAAAGCTTCCGCTAGGCAGGATACTGACCGTGGTTTCAACGCTCTCCAATCCCGGTATTTTCGCCTTGAGATTGAGAACACCGACTTTTGACTCAGTCACGTTCCCGGTGCTGT
>JANNDD010000294.1:0-1615 GCA_031387365.1 Armatimonas sp.
CGATCTAGGCGCTGTAGCTTGACGTGACCATCCACAAAGGCCATCATGTCCCACGCCCCTGGGCCGTTGCAGCAGTAGCGGACATTTCTATCGCCATCGTGCACCGTGTAGGTCTCGATCGCCAGCACTTTCTGCGCCGGAAAGTCAATCCGCGCCAGTGGGCCTAGCCACTGGTAGTTCAGGTTGTAGCTGTACTCCGAGGGATTGCCTGGGATCTTACTCTGGTTCGGGCAGAAGACCGCCATATCGGACTTGAAGTACGGCCGCGCCATCGCCGAGCCGCCGCCTTGCCAGACACAGCAGTAGCCCTTAGGCAGTCCGTTGTACATCAATGGACCGTAGACACAGTTGGTTGCCGTCACGTTGAACGGCGCGACACACCGCACTCGAGCATCGGGGAAACCCCAGTCTACCGAGATGCCTCCCGGCCCCGTATTCGAGGCACCGCCCCCGCTTCCAGGGAACATCTCATCGTAGTCTTGAGCGTACATAATCGCCGCGAGCGCAATTTGTTTCATATTGCTCATGCAGGCTGTCTTGCGCACGGACTCACGCGCTTTAGCAAAAACAGGAAAGAGAATTGCGGCAAGAATCGCGATAATCGCGATGACCACAAGTAGTTCGATCAAGGTAAACCCCTGAGAAGTAGGGCTATTTTCCCTTCGTTGAGAAACCGACATTATCAAACCCTCCTGATACCTACTCAATTCACTGAGTAAAGATAAAGCCATTATAGCAAAAAGCCAGAACCTGTGCCGAATTTTTATTTCCTCCACTCTGGTAAAATGGCGGGTATGAAGAAAGCGTTTTTGGCGGTGAGCCTGGCCGTAGCGAGCCTGTCCAGCAGTGTGGCATGGGCACAAGGGATCTCGGTGACGGTGAACGGAAGCCCGGTGGCTTTTCCCAAGCAAGGACCTATCCAGGCGCCCGATGGAAGTATTCTGGTGCCGCTGCGCGAGGTGTTTGAGCAGCTCGGGGCGGCGGTGCAGTTCTTGCCCAAGACCCGGATAGTCACGGCATCGCGCGGAGACACCAATATTTCGATCCAGCTCGGCGAGTCCATGGGCTACGTTAACGGTAAGCCCAAGAGCCTCCCCACACCTGCGCAGAACATTGCGGGAACCACGATGCTCCCGCTGCGCTTTCTCTCGGAGGCGTTTGGGGCGAAAGTGAAGTGGGATCCCAACGCGCGCCTCGTCGCAATCAACCTCACAGGCGCACGGCCCGTCGCCAGCACGGGTGTTGGGGGAACCCGGCCCGGCCCGGCGGAGGAAAAGCCGATTATTATTCCCGTAAAGGGACTCACGCCCGATGAGATCAAGGCCGCGACACCGCCTGCACCCTCCAGCACGCTTCTAAAAACGGACGCGGTGGCGGGCACTCTGATGGCGCTGACAGCCAGTGGCCTGACAGTACAGCCAGACGCCGGGCTTGCGGAAGTTTTGATGCTGGCTCCAGATGCCATTGTACTGGTGAAGGCGGGGAGCTCGCCTCAAGTGCGCCAGGAGCTGAGCGCCCTCAAGAGTGGCGATTTTGTTCAGGTGAAGCGCGACAGCCAGGGCCGTGCGTTTGTGATCGAGGCCAGCTACGAGGAGCGGATTGGGGTGATCAAGAG
>JANNDD010000319.1:0-1429 GCA_031387365.1 Armatimonas sp.
CCCCACCGCCCCGAGGCACTTGGACGTGTGCTGTGGCGAGACATCCTGGATCAGCGCGTAGAGGATCGCAAAGCCTCCCATCAGCCCCGCACCGACGATGCAGTAGAGCGGCACCATGACCTCACGCCCCGGAATGAAAACAAGCGGTGTCGCGAGCAGGCAGAGACCCGAGGCAAGCAGGAGGATCTTCTTACGAGCACGCTCAACGGAGCACGTCGGGGAGACGAACTTACGGGCCAGATAGCCGATCCCGATACTGCCCACATCGGCGGTTAAATAGAACGCGATGAGGAGATACTGGAGCTGCTGATCCGTGAACTTAAGGTCAATCACGAGGTGCCGTGGGAGCCACACACGATAGAAGTGCCAGCTCATGTTCACCGCGACCCCCAACGCCAGCACGATCCAGAACTTCTGCTGCGTAAAAAGGGACACAAACGGAACCGTGACCGTCTCGGCTGTCTTTGCAGGAGGGTGGGCAATCTCCCGTGCCCGCTCACCCCGCGTGACAAACTGCCACGCCACCACCCAGATCAGGCCGATGGCGCCGACGATCATAAACATCTGTCGCCAGCCCTCGCCGCTGGGCTTTACGAGTGCGAGAACCAGCAGCGGCGTCACCACCGCCCCGACTGTCATCCCGCTATTGAAGAGGCTATTGGCAAATGCCCGAGACTCGCGGGGGATGATTCGCCCGATAATCCCGACGGCAACGGGCCAGTTAAACGCCTCGCCGCCGCCTAAAACAATACGACAGATCTGGAGCTGAAAGAGTGTCTCGACAAAGCCGGTGGCAAAGCCCGCTGCGGACCAGACCAGTAGGGCGAGTGGGTAGAGCCAGCGCAGGTTCACCCGGTCGGCGAGGAAGCCCGCCAGGAGGAGAAAGACAGCGTAGGAGTAGCCAAACACCGCCTCCAGCTGGCCGTAGCCCTCCTCGCCGAGCTTAAACTCCGCCTTGATAAATGTCGAGATGGATCCCAGGGTCTGGCGGTCCATGTAGTTGATCATGGTCGCAAAAAGCATCATCGCGACGACATGCCACTTCCATCGAGGAATCGTGGATTTGGGTGAGTCGGTCATTGAACTCAAAGGTTTAGGCTTTCTTTACGCTTCATGGGTAGGGCGGAAGCGCCTTTAGTTTCGCCGAAAGCTCCGAAACCACCTTTGGGTTTTGGGCGACGACACTACGATTTTCTTCCGGGTCATTGTTGTGGTCGTAGAGCTCGCGCGTGCCGTCGCTCCACTGCGTGAAGCGCCAGCGGTCGGTGCGGATGCTCTGGCCGTAGCGATTCTGGCCGCGCGTTACCAGCGTAAAGGCGGCGTCTTTGAGCCTGCGCTTCGGGTCGCTCAGCACCGGGCGCAGGCTCTGCCCGGCGAGGCCCGTAGGCACCTTGAGCCCGCACGACTCCGCGAGTGTGGGGAAAAGATC
>JANNDD010000356.1:0-4602 GCA_031387365.1 Armatimonas sp.
GCAAGACCCACCGGCAAGTAGCGGCGGTCCGTGCGCTGGTCGGTATCGGTGAAGTTGTACATCAGGTGCCAGGCACCTGTCGCATAGACATCTAGCCAGTTCGGATCGAGCCACGTGATCAGGCGCAGCAATGGCAGGATCGCATCGTAGTTGCCCGAGTGGAAGAACGAGTCCGCGCGCACCCAGAGCAGCCCCGCGATCACTTGCCGGAAGCCTGAAATCGCAGCCAGGGAGTACTCGAAGGGCAGCCCTCCCGTGGACTTGATCACTGAGGGTGGCTCGACCGCAGGTTGGCGGCGGAGCGGGTCAATCCTGGCCTGAAGAAGGCCCTGGACTGCTATCAGCGCCAGTGCACCGGCGGCGAGCTTTGGGTTGCCTCGCACCGCATCTAGGAAATTTTTCATCATCACACCTCGCGCCGATCAAAGACCAGGATGGAGAGAATCAGCAACACAGTGGCATAGACCACCGCGTAGATACAGTTCTGCGTGAGCAGTACCGCCTCGGACTTCACCTGCACGTTGGCCTGCACAAGCGGGTTGGTGTAGTTGAAGTTTCCGAAGTTGGGCACGAGGTAGTGCACCGCCGTGAAGAACCCCTTCGCCAGGACATTTTGCGTGTTCTTCGCCAGATCCAAAGTGAAGCTGGAGAGGTTGCCCACGATAAACATGGAAAATGTCAGAAAGAAGTTCACCAAAGGCGACAGGAATGTGGAGAAGAAGATCGCCAGTGCACTCAGCAGAGCCATCTGCATGTAGATCATCAGCACGCCCTTGAGCATGTTTAGCGGGCCAAATAGACCCTCTGCGCCGCGCTGCTTCAGAGCAATGGCGATTACAAACGCAAGCCCCATTAACCCGACATTGATGAAGATGGTGCTGGCGGCGCCAAAGTACTTGCCCAGCAGGAACTCCGGGCGACGGACGGGCTTGGAGAGAATGGTGTAGATCGTGCGGCGTTCGATCTCGGTCGGGATGAGGTTGATAGACAGGATGACCGTGATCAGCAACGCCGCCATCGAGATAATCCCTAGGCCCATGCCTTTGACGAGCGTTAGCTCCTGGCGGGGGGAGAACTGCTGGAACGCGAAGGTAAGTACCAGCATCGCAAAGCCCACCATGAGGAAGGCATTGAGAACTTTCTTGCGTAGAGCTTCGCTAATTGTATTTCGTGCAATAACAAGGGAAGTATTCATTTATTTATCCATCAAGTCCTTATACTTGTTCGCGGTCGGCTTGGCATCGCTGCCCTCGACAGTGCGGTCGCCGGTGGACGCTAGGCTTCCGGTGGCTGCATCAATGCGCTCACCGACGATCTCGACAAAGAGATCTTCTAGACGACGTTTCTTGGGAATGACAGAGAAGACATCCCCTTTTGCGCTCCGGATGGTATCGAGAAGTCCGCCCACATCTGAGTTTGGGATGGTGATCGTGAGCTTGTCATCAAAGGTCGTGCTTGCTAGATCCCCTAGCTTGCCGGTAAGCTCCGCCGACGGCTTTGCAACGGTCACCTCTACCCGCTCGCCGCCCAGAAGCTCGTCCATGGTGCCAATGACCTGGAGCTTGCCCTTATGGATAATCGAAGCACGCCCACAGACCATCTCAACATCCTCAAGCTGGTGGCTGGAGAGGAACATTGTCTTGCCTTGGCGCTTGAGATCCAGCATCAGGTCGCGGATATCACGACGGGCAATGGCATCCAGACCCGACGTGGGCTCATCGTAGAAGAGGAGATCGGGGTCGTTGATCAGGCTCTGTGCAATACCGACGCGCTGGCGCATGCCTTTGGAGAACTCCGCGACACGCTTGTTGACATCGCTCTTGCCCCCCAGCCCGACAAAGTCCACGAGCTCGGCGGCTTTCTTTTTGGCGTCTTCGTACTTCATGCCAAAGAGCTGTGCATAGAATGTCACGATCTCAAGAGCGGTCATGTGCTCGTAGAAATAGGGCGACTCAGGAAGATAGGCGATCTTGTGTTTTGCCTCGATATCCCCAGCGGGTTTCCCCAGGACATAAGCTTCTCCCTGCGTGGCGAAGATCAGCCCCAGCAGGATTTTAATCGTGGTCGTCTTTCCTGCGCCGTTGGCGCCCAGAAAGCCAAAAACTTCGCCTTCTCCCACGGTCACGGAGAGGTTGTCCACTGCGTTGACTACCTCGCGCTTCAGGGGGACAGGGTACTGTTTGGTCAGGTTTTTAATTTCTATGGCTGCCGCCATACGAAAGCTCCTTATGCGAAGCGAAGTGCCCTGTCGTTGGGGCCGCGCCGCTCCACGAGTGCGTTTTGAGATTGTTTTGTTTATAAACGATGACGAGGAGCGACGCAAGAAACGTGCCCCCGAATTAGTACGGATAACCTAGAGAGAATGTTCCCACTCGGGCCGCAGAAGTTTACCGCTTCGCTCTCTCAATGTCAAGCAAAACTGCAAGTGATTTGCAAATATCGGCAGGGCAGGTTCCCATTTCGATAACTTTGCTAACTTCCAGAAAGCTTGCGAGATTTTTAAGGCAAAGTGCAACGGTTCCCGCGACAGCCTGCGCCTCCACGCCGGCCTCTAGGGAGAGGGAGAGCACCTGAAGTGTATCGGCCTTCGTCTCGCGCTTTAAGTCCACTCTCCCAATGAGCCTGTCGCCCAGAAGGAGAGGCAAAACGTAGTAGCCCCACTTGCGTTTCGCTGCCGGGACATAGACCTCCCAGGTATAGTCAAAGTCAAAAATCTCGCGGTTGCGCTGCCGGTCGTAGATCAGCGGATCGAGCGGAGCTAACAATTTTGCCTCTCCGTCTTGAACCCACCCGGCCTCGTCCCTTAGCAACCCTAGCAACCCTCCCTCTTCCGAAGGAGGGGAGAGCGCATACCAAGGCTTAGTGAGGCCGTCTACCTCCACTTTGCAAAAAGCGCTCTCTCCAAGCGTTGCAAAATCGTCGCGCCGGGGGCGAAAGAGAGCTTTTGCCTTGAGGCGCTTGCGGGCAAGATGACGCGCTGTCTCTTCAGGTTCCGGGAGCGTGGCATCGTCGGCGTGCCACTGCGCTAGGTCCGGAGCAATACGCTCCAGGCGGTCAAAGTACCGTTCGAAGTTCTTGCGGTGCGCAATCCCAAGTTTCCCGTGTAGCCAGAGCTTCTCGGCCACCTGCGAGATGACAGTGGAGCGCGTTCCCCAACCAGAGAGCATATGCCCGAAGTCATTTCCGTGCCGGCGCGTCGAAAGTGGCCCATGAGTGTCTAGTGCGGCCAAAAACGCCTCCGCAACAGGTTCTTCCTCGGGAAGCAAGCCCTGCCAGCGCCCTGGTGTCTGAGTGCGTGCTTTCTTGCGGCGGACAAAGTAGGGGTAGTCGGTACGGGGAAGTGCCGCGAGGTTGGGAAAGTGGATCTCAAAGGCGCTCGCGGGGGAACTCTCGCTGCCATAGAGCGTATCGGCGAGCTTTTGGGGCGTGTAGTCTCTCACACGGGGCCAAAGGATCAAGTCATGCATCCGACCACAGATGGGGATGGAGTCCTCTTGCACAAACTCCAGGGCCTTGATAGCGCTCTGGGTATCGAGGTGGCCCTGCCAGCTCTCAAGCGCAAAGGTACGGATAAGAAACGCCCGAGCGGCGTCTTTGGAGATTCGGATCGTCTGCACGCCGGTTGATTCGTCAGCGAACGCCCGTTTTCCTTCTCATGAGTGTTTTTTAGTGTACACTATTGTATGCAAAAATCTAGAGAGATACGGACTCCAGTTCGCATGATCCTCCCCGAGGAACGCGCCCATCGTCTGGCAGTGGACATGGCGGACGCACGCGAGCTGCTTCGTCGGGTGCTGGCCGCACAAAGCAAAGACACGGGCACAGCTCGTGAGCGGGAGACCCGACGCGACCGAGAAAATGATCAACGTCGCCTTGAGACACTCCTGGATCAGGCTGAACGAGACGCCCGGGATCTAGAACGCGATCTGGTGCGCCTGAGCACCTCTTCGTACTTGGACGTGCCGCGTATCACCCTGCGCGATGAAGAGCTACGCGAGGTCGTGGATGCTATTAAACGTCGTAGCTTCCCAGAAGACAAGCTCAGCACTCTGCGCGTCGCCACACGCAGCAGCTATCTCAGCTGTAGCCAGCTTCGTACCCTGATTGGACTGTTCAACTTCAGCGAGGGAAAAGAGGAAGTCGCCGTCACGCTCTACCCGCGCCTCACCGACCCGCAGCGTTTTTTCACCCTGGCAGATGCCTTCCCATTTTCAAGTTCTTGGCGCAGCGTGTGCGCCAAGCTAGGCATCCTTTAGTTTTATCCCCCTCGTTTTAAACGAGTCCCTGCCGCGCTGCCAGGAGCGCGGCCTCCGCGCGGGAGTTTACTTCGAGCTTCTCGAAGATCTTGGAAATATGGTTCTTGACGGTTTTTTCAGAGATGAAGAGCGCGTCTGCGATTTCTTTGTTGCGCATTCCCTTGCCGATGAGACCAAGCACCTCGCGCTCACGGTCCGTGAGATGAGCGAAGACGGCGTTGTCGGCGGCTTTCTGGGTGGTGAGGCGGCCAAACTCGGCGAGAATGCGGGTAATGAGCACGGGATTGAGCAGCGACTCGCCACGTGCCACGGCGCGGATGGCAGCCAGTGCGTCCTCGGGCGGGGA
>JANNDD010000397.1:0-3701 GCA_031387365.1 Armatimonas sp.
CAGTCCGCGCGCCGCCACATCGGTGGCCACGAGAATATCCGCTTGGCCGTCCTTGAACTTCTTCATCACCCGGTCGCGCTCGGACTGTGCCATGTCGCCGTGGATCGGTTCGGCGGAGTAGCCTCTGACACTCAGCGTTTCGGCGAGCTCTTGAGTCTCCATGCGGGTGCGGCAGAAGACAATGGTGGGGCCAGGGGTTTCCATGTCCAGAATCCGTGCCAGCGCCTCGCGCTTCTTACCGGGAGCGACCTCGTAGTAGACCTGTCGTACGGTATCTACTGTGCGCTGCTTGGCCGTGATCTCCACTTTTTGGGCTCCGGGCAGGAACTTCTTCACCAGCGAGGCGATAGCGGGGGGCATCGTGGCGGAGAAAAGTGCCGTCTGCCGGGTCGTGGGCAGCGCGGCAAGAATCGTCTCGATATCTTCCACAAAGCCAAAGGCCAGCATCTCGTCAGCTTCGTCAATGGCGCAGAATGAGACTTTGTCCAGAGCGACCGAGCCGCGCCGCATGTGGTCCATCAGGCGTCCGGGGGTTCCCACAACGACGGCAGGGGGCTTCATGAGGGCGCGGAACTGCCGGTCAATGGGCTGTCCACCGTAGACGGGAACCACACGGAGCCCTGTCTTGCCAGCCAGCTTATGGATCTGCTCCGCCGCCTGAATCGCCAGCTCACGGGTGGGAACCAGCACGAGGGCTTGTGTCCCTTGCGCGTCTGGATTGATCCGTGCGAGAAGCGGGAGCGCAAACGCTGCGGTCTTGCCCGTGCCGGTCTGTGCCTGACCGATCATGTCCTTGCCCTCAAGCAAGATGGGAATTGCGCGTGCCTGAATGGGAGTGGGGGACTCAAAGCCCGCGACCATGATCGCTGCGAGCAGCGCCTCCGGTAGGCCGAGATCTGCAAAGCCGGGAAGGGGTGTCTCGACAGCCTCAACGACAGCAACCGGCTGAGCTTTAGGCTTAGGCGCATCTTGCGGTTTTGGAGCGGGCACACGTGGCTTGGGCCGTGGTGCCGTTGGCTCTTCGGGGGCTGTTTGGACTAGCTCCGGCTTGGGTGGACGCGGTGTCTTAGGAGCAAAAGGAGGCTTGCCAGCAAAGTTTGGTTTGTCGCCCGTGGGCTTTTTTGCGGTCGGGTGCGCACCTGGTTTGAGAGAGTTCGGCTTCGCGCCGAAGGGCAGGGGTTTCTTCCCTGGTTTAGGATTATCGTTTTTCTTCACGGAATGGTATATCTCTAAACCAGCGTCAACGCCACTTTACCTCCGTAATACCTGGAAATTCCTTTCTTTTATGCTTGGTCTGTAAGTTGCATATGATTTTATCTATCTGGTTTGGTGGATGAAAGGTATCCTACATGAGCTTACCAATAGTCGTCATTGGAAGTGGCCCTTCTGGTGCGGTGGCAGCCCACACCCTTATTCAGCGCGGAATTCCAGTGGTAATGCTGGAATCAGGGGACACGCTTCCTAGTGGCATCTTGCTACGTGTAAACGGACGGACGATTCTTCGACGGAGACCAAAGGTGAACCCCCGAGGGGCTACCCATGTTACAGGACGTAATCCCAATACCCAATGGTGGGTGCATCTTGATCCGGGGGGGCTGACAAATCTCTGGACGGGAGCCGTACCACGCTTCTCTCCAGAAGATTTCACCGAAGGGGAGCAGCTCGATACCCGCTACCGCTGGCCTGTTGACTACGAGGAACTCGTGCCCTTTTATGAGCGGATCGAGAAAATGATGTCTATCAGCGGCGGTCATCGGGAGACGCCCATGGCACCACAGGGTGTCTTTCGCTACGAACAGCCGCTTCCACGTGGCTGGCAGGCAGTTGATCGGGCCGCTCAGGCACGTGGACAAGCGCTTCTTTCTGTTCCGATTGCCAACGGAGCCCCCTGGATGTTCGCGCGTCAAGGCACGGCATTTAACAGCTTCACTTGCCTGGTGGTTCCCTTGCTCCAATCCCCCCTCTTTGAATTGCGAACGGGGGCACATGTCCTACGCCTGGAGCTTGATGCCACGCAGCAACGTGTGGGAGGTGTGGTCTACCAGGATCGCGCGTCTGGCCAGCAGCATCGGATCTCTGTCGCAGGTGCCATCATTGCCTGTGGGCCGCTGAACTCTACCAAGCTACTCTTTGACTCCGCGTGTGCTGCGTTTCCGGAGGGCCTAGGTAACCGCGAAGGAGTCCTGGGGCATTACCTGCATGATCACCCCCACGAGTGGTTCTCGCTAGAGCTAAGCAAACCCATCTCCCGGCTGGACCACTGTATCTACCTCACCCGCCGTCCCTTTGGTTATCCCCCGCTCATGGCGAGTGGGATTACGCTGGGGGCTGCATCCGTGCTGGAGAGGGTTCTCTCACACACACCGCTCCCTGGGAGGAAAATCGGTGTACAGATAATGGGGAGCATGGTTCCCACAGAGGATAACTTTGCCCTGCCCGACAGGGAAAAAAAAGATGACTTTGGGATGCCGGCGATCCGGGTCTGTATTGACTTTGATAAAGATGTTAAGGATAATATGAGTCTCGCTCGCAAGAACCTGCGTGAGGTTCTGGAGGATGCGGGCTATGAAAGTCGCATGATCCACGAGCCTAACGTGCTCTGCCCGGGTTCATCAGTACACTTTGCAGGTACAGTACGAATGCACAACTCGCCCGTCTATGGGATGCTAGACCGCTACAACCGGCTCCATGCGGTTCCCAATGTGCTTGTTACCGATGCAAGCTGCTTTACTACCTGCCCCGAAAAAAAGCCCACGTTAACCATGATGGCGCTCTCTTGCCGAGCGGCGGAGCGCCTCGCGGATGATCTAAAGCGGGGAACGTGCGTATAATGCCACATGGCAGTTTTTATCGCGGAGCGTGACAGCGGCTACCGGGGCATCTGGTACCAGAACCAGCCTGTGAAGGGGCCGCTGCGCTACAAGTACAGTGGGGGCTTCGCTACCTACCCACAGCAGCATGTTCCCATAGCGGTCTATGCGCCTAAGGCAGAGAAGACCTTCTTTGTCTATGGAGGGACGCCGCCCGGGAAGAACACGCTCTGGCATATGGTCAGCTACTTCGATCATAAAACGGGCACGGTGCCGCGACCCGCCCTCTTGCTGGATAAGAAAACCGACGATGCCCACGACAACCCAACTCTGACGATAGATGGCGAGGGGTATATTTGGGTGTTCTCCAACTCACACGGAACGGGACGGCCATCGTTTATTCACAAGAGCGCAAAGCCCTACGCGATAGATGCCTGGGAAAAAGTGCTGGAGACGAACTTTTCCTATGGTCAGCCGTGGTGGCAGGAGAAACACGGCTTTGTTTTTCTTCACACGCGCTACAGTAAGGGGCGTGGTTTGTTCTGCCAGACCAGTCGTGACGGCCGCACCTGGGACGAGCCACAGCCAACTGCCTTTATCGGGCAAGGGCACTACCAGATTAGCTGGCCGGACACCCCGCGCGGCGTGTTGACAACGGTTTTTGACTACCACCCGACGCCTGGTGGCCTCAACGCCCGCACGAATCTCTATCTGATGCAGAGCCGCGACGGCGCAAAGAGCTGGACGAGTATCACGGGGGAGCCGCTAAAACTGCCGCTCACGGTTACGCCCAACCCGGCGCTGGTCTTTGACTACCAGAAAGACGGCAAGCTGGACTATTTAAAAGATGTCACCTACGATGCGGCGGGCAATCCTATAATTTTGTATCTG
>JANNDD010000436.1:0-1455 GCA_031387365.1 Armatimonas sp.
TGATCGTGCGTAAAAACGGATCAGACAAAGCTACCGCTTTGGATGTCGTGCTGTCGGGGGCGAAGCCAGACACGAAGAACCCGGGAAAGATGTTTGGGGGGCACTACAACATTCGCAGTGCTTATACTCTTGATCCGGGACAATTTGCGATAAAAATGGCAAATATTCCCGCTGGTTGGACGGCTAAGTTTTCGGGGGAGACGGTAAGGGGGAAGAAGCCTGTTGGAGGGTCCCACACCTCAGGACCAGCCAGTGAAACGTTACGCCCCAACCCTGCGAAGGTTCGCACCTTCGCGAAGGTTGCACGTAGGCCGCTGTGTCTGGGTGGTACCGTACCTTTGGATACGGATTCAACAGGCAACTCCATTATATCGGATACGTTCAAGGTTTTCTCGCTTTTCGCCAGGTTCGCCGCCCAAGAAACAGGTAAGAAACCCACCCAGGAAGCTATCGAAGAAGCCCGTCGCCAGCATGTCAACGAGTCCGATTCTTTCTGCCCTGACTGCGGCGCTGTCTACGAGTGGTCCAGCGCCGAGGATCGAGGGCGAGACCAAGGAAGCTGCAATCAGTGCGGGAGTCATAATCCGCCGGTTGACGGGAAGCTCGCTCTCGAAGAGGCCGACTTTTTTGCGGACTTCTCGACTGCCGATTTCAGCGCCGGTGAGTTCGTCACCGTGCCTGCCCTGCTCTCTCGCACGGGAAACTACGCCGACAAGGGGATTCACCTCACTGCCGCCGATTTCGACCGCGCTGCCGCTTCTGTCTCCCCTGCCGCGCCCGTGAAGATGAACATGGCGCACCTTCGCCGGGGCAGTGTCCTCGACGATGCCGGTCTGGGCGAGATTCACAAGACATGGAGACAAGGCCAAGAGCTCTGGGGGGAGATCGCTGTCCCTCAGTGGCTTGCGAGTCTTGCCCGTGAGCGTGGCCTGAAGCTTCCCGTCTCCGCTGAGTGGGACATCAAGACAAAGACACTTCGAGGGTGCGCCTGGGAGCGCACCCCACGCATTGAGGACGCCAGAGCCCTGCTTTCGTAGCACCGCAAGGCTTCTCTTTAGCCCGCGCCTATTCATTAGGTAGCGGGCTTTTTCATGCCCAACCGCAGAGATTGGGCACTCTCACCCCTTCCGGCAGCCGCCGGGATAGGAAACCGCACCATGCCAAAGACACTAGCCGATAGATTTCGGGAATGGCTGAAGCGGCAACCGGACAACCCGGAGGCCGAAGCTTTAGCCAATTTCCTCGACGACGACGGTTCGACCCTCGACACCGGAAAGGAAACCCCTACAGTGGATTTCACACAGACCCCTGAATGGAAAGCGCTCCAGAAAAAGATCGCCGACCAGGAGGCGCAGCTCGCCACATTCACCGCGTCGCAGAGCACACACGTTGCCGATAAGGCGCTGGCCAAACTCGCACGCAAAATCACCCCCGCCCAGAAGCCCGCACTGCTCG
>JANNDD010000444.1:0-1435 GCA_031387365.1 Armatimonas sp.
CGGCGGGAAAGACCGCGCCCGGATGCGCGGCGCGCTCAGCGGCGACAAACTCGGTGAGGGCGGTAAAGTACGGTGCGGAAAACTCGGCGGCGAGGGTAGTCTGCCAGTCCGGGGCAAGGGTTGTGGTATCCATGCCCCTATACTACCCAAAGGGAGGTATGGGAATTCTTCACGCACCCCTTGCGATTTTCTCCAGCGCCGCGCGGTCAAGAAGCGTGATCGTGCGGCCCGTGAGCGTGAGATGCCCCAGATCCGCAAGCTGGTGCAGGGTGCGAGAGATAACCTCGCGGACGGTGCCAACTTGCGCGGCGATGCTCTCGTTGGTCTCGGGAAGCGTAAAGCTCGGAGTGTCTTGGGCGAGAAGATAGGCGGCGAGGCGGGAGCGGACGGTGTGGAGCGCCTGTGCCTTGAGCATCTCTAGGAGCTTGCGTTGCTGGATGGCGAGCGCCCGGAGTGCACCTCGCGCCAGTGTCGGATGGCGCTCCAGAATGGCGTCGAAGGCGGGGCGAGCGACTCGAAAAACCCGGGTTGGGGTGACAAGCGCAACCGCCTGCGTGGGATGGTTCCCGCCGTCAAAGAGCGGCAGCTCGGCGACACTGGCTCCGGGTTTATGGATCGCAAGGATCAGCTCCCGCCCCCGCGTGTCGGTCTTGCTCTCTTTCAGCGCACCCTCTAAGACAACCAGTAGCCCGTGCGACGGCTCCGTCTCAAAGAATAACACCTCTCCCTCACGGAGCGACTGCACACTCCCTGCCATAAGCAGCGCTGTGAGCGCCCCCTCGGGCGCATCTTTGAGGAAAACCACACGGCGGAGCGCTTCTTCTCGGGTCATCGTAAAGGCATTCTATGACAAAAGTCACGGACAGGGCCAGAGGCGCGGCGGTAGGCTGACGGCATGCGAAAAAATTCGTTCTATGTCATCGCCGATCCCTGCATCGGTGTCAAAGATAAGTCGTGCGTCAGCGCCTGCCCCGTGGACTGCATCCACGGCGGCGACGATGACCCACAGCTCTACATCAACCCCGACGAGTGCATTTGCTGTGGCCTCTGCCAGCCCGAGTGCCCCGTGGACGCGATTTTCACGGACGATGAAGTGCCCGAAAAATGGCTCGACTCAATTGTGCGAAACGCGGCGTTTTTTCAGCGCTAGCGCTTTTCCCCAAGCTAAAGCGGCTTGAGTGCTCCCCCTGCGAACCAGGCAGCGATGCGCTTGGAGGTCTCGCCCAGTGGCTTCTCCTCCAGCCCGACCAGGCCGTGCTCGATCCGTAGCACTTTTTGCCGCGCCGGGTGCACGACAATACTCTCAGGAGGGCTTTTAGGCAAGCTGTTATAAGTGGCAATATCGTCCTGAGTACCGATCGTGAACGCGACACCGTGCCGTGGCTCGTCGAAGAAGTACCCCACGTAGCCCGGCTCCTCCTCGGAGCCAAAGTAG
>JANNDD010000454.1:0-1159 GCA_031387365.1 Armatimonas sp.
TCCAAGCGAGCCATCGGAGAAGAACTTCGCGCCGCCGAATTTCAGCCACGCATCGCCAAATGTCGTGCCGATACCGTGGGCGTGGAGTGTGTCGCAGCTTGTTTGCGGAGGCATCCCAGTCACGCGAATTGGGAGCTGGCCTCGGCGATGCAGGCGGGTATAGGCCCCCAGCTGCTCGGGTGTGTCCAGAAGTGTCCCCACACTGGTAATCCCCGTCTTCAGCGCGACGGCACAAGCCCGTAGAACCGCATCTTCCCCCTCAGCTTCGGTGAGAGGCGGCACGAGCTGATAAAAGGGCGTGATCGCGGTCTCGGTGTAGAGCCCCGTCTCAGGGTCACCCGCCGCCCTGTCTGACTCACTCACTAAGGCAAGGGCAGCCGAGTTCACCACCATTGCATGGCCACAGATTCGGGTGACGAGGAGGGGTCGGGTCGGGGAAATTGCATCCAGCTCCGCGCGGGTCGGAAAGCGTTTTTCATCGAGCTTGCTCTGATCAAAGCCTCGTGCCAGCAGAAACGGGCCGTCGTAGTGCGCGGCGTGGTTCGCCAGTCGTGAGAGAAGCTCCTCCAGCGACGCACTACCCATCAGATTCGCCGTGCGCAGCAGGCCCGCGCCGAACATAAACAGATGCAAGTGCGAGTCGCAGAAGCCCGGGACAACCGTCTTTCCCGCGAGGTCTAGGGCGGATGCGTCTGGCCCGGCAAAGGCTTTCGCCTCAGCGCTGCTCCCCACAAAAGCGAACTTGCCCTCGTGCACCACAAACGCCTCTGCCCGATCCGAGGGCGTGGCCATCGTGCGAACCACTGCATTGTAAAAAACGGTCATGGAAGAATTGTACCCAGTGGCGGTACCGGGCGCATAACCGTAAGCTGGCCCGAGTCACTGTCAATAGCGACTTCAGCGCCTACTGGCAGTGTGAAGCGGCGCGGGATATGGCCGTAGACGAAGCCTGAGATCACAGCAACATGCTCTGGGGCGGCTTCGAGGGCGAGGTGTGGGAGGCCGCGTAAAAGCACGGCATCGCGCTGGTCTTTAAAGCCGTTGAAGGAGCCGATTAAGATGCCACTGAGCTTGCCTAGAACTCCCGCTAGGCGGAGGTGATTGAGCGCGCGATCCACCGCGTAGAGCTCCTCGTAGACATCTTCGATGAGTAGTAAAC
>JANNDD010000491.1:0-14629 GCA_031387365.1 Armatimonas sp.
CAGAGTTTTTGCAGGTTCCAGCGCCGGGCGCAGTAGCCTCCATTGCCACCGTGGCCGTGGAACCCAAAGACAATTGGTGCACCCTCGGTTTTTGCAGGCAGCACCACAACGGCGGTGCGCTTGGTGCCTTTGATCATCCACTCTTTTTGCGTCTCTCTCATGTCGCTACGGACGCAGGTGTTAGTAATGAGTTCACTGTGCAGCCCGTGACTAGTACGCCATTTGCCACAAAACCTTCTGGGCGGCCACTGAGTGTCGCGATGAGCTTCGTGCGCCAGTCAGGATCGGGGCCGAGGTCGTGGCACTCATGCGGGTCGCTGAGTAGATCGAAGCGCTGCTCACGGCCCGTACCCGACCACCAAATATACTTCTCGCGCCCATCGGTGAGCCAGTGGATACTCTGCCCGAAGCCGACATGCTCGCCATGAAGATACGCACGCACACGGGCTTGCTCGCCCCGCGCCACGGGCAGCAGGCTTTTGCCGTCCAGGCCATCGGGAACCCTCAGCCCAGCCGCGTCTAAAAGTGTCGGCATCACGTCGCGTAGCTCTGCGACGGCCTCGCTGACGACGGTTCGCTGGGGGATTCCGGGGCCTTGCAGTAGAAACGGGACACGGGCGCTGCCTTCGTAGGGAAGTACCTTGCGAAACGCGTGGTGGTCCCCCAGAAGCTCCCCGTGGTCGGAGACAAAGCAAATTATCGTGTCCTGGCGTAGCCCGTACTCCGCCAGAGTCTCCAGAAAGCGATTGAGTAGCAAGTCAATGTGGGAGATATGTCCAAAGTAGCCTGCCCGTGCGCGTTGTAAGGCTCGCGGCGAGAGCTTCGCAACGCTGGGATCAGCGCGCCAGCCATCGTCGAGTGGACCAAGAACTTCCTCGGCCCAGTCGCCCACCGGCGGCGCGGGCATCGGATCATGGAGATACTGGTCGAAGGCCCACTGCGGCGGATCGTACGGTGGGTGCGGGCGATGAAAACCCAGATAGAGAAAAAACGGCTTGCGGGTGTCGCGGCGCCGGAGAAACTCCTGTGCCTCACTGACAATCCAGGTCGAGGGATGGAGCGATTCGTCCTTGTCCCAGGGTCGCGCCACTTGGGAGTTGCAGCTCACCCCGTTATCAAAGTAATCGGCGCGTGGGTCGCCGGTCTTCTCGCGCAGCCAGGGCAGGTAGTCATCCACCGTGCCAATATCACGCGGCTTCTTGCGCCCAAAGTGCAGGTAACCATCATGAAGCAACACGTTCTGAAACCCGATCTGGCTGCGCTCAGGAAACACATGCAGCTTGCCAATGGCCTGGGTCTGGTAGCCGTTTTTGGTAAACTCCGAGGCAATGGTTACCAGGTAGTCAAACGGAACGCCATCGCGGTAGCCCACTTTCCCTGTGCGGGTCTGTGAGAGCCCAGTGTAGAGACTCGCCCGTGCGGGGATGCAGCTAGGAGTTGCGCTATAGGCTCGCCCGAAGCGCACTCCCTCAGCAGCGAGCTGATCCAGGTGCGGTGTCATCGCAATCGGATGCCCCTCACAGCCCAGCGCATCGCCGCGCCACTGATCCACGCAGATCAGAACGACATTATTTGCCTGGCTCATTCTGCAATACTCTGTTCTGCCTGTGAATGCTTTTCCGCGTGTTGTTTTAGCCCGGCGGCAAAGGCTTCGAAGGCGGGCTGGAGATCGGGGATGGAGCGGGTGAACAGCGGCGCCAGGGGGCCGGTGAAGAGCCCCAGTGGCATCGCTCCTGTCCATATCATTTTCTGGGGCGCAGTGAGCTCACTGACGACCACAGGGAAGGCCCGCCCTGGCGCGATCTTGGCATGAACCGTGATGCGCTCCGCAGGGGCCTGGATGAGAATGGTTGTGGCAAAAGACTTCATGGCACAGTTTACCAACTAGAGGCACTTCGTGGTGTACAATTCAGACATGAAAAAAATGTTGGCAATAGTTGGGTTGGCACTGATTGCCTTGCCCGCGCTGTGCAAAGATTTCTCGATCCATCAAGTGATGGGTAAGGAACCACGTCAGGTGGATGCCGCAATTGGCAAGCCACTGAGTATCGGCGAACGAGGGGCGTTTCGTGAGTACGGAACCAAGCGCTCGGGCTGGTACGTGCGCTTCACGGGGGGGAAGTCTGTACTGGCGACAGTGACATTCCGCACGGCATTTGCCAAGCCGGAAGCGGCGCTGGAGGCTATTGATCTGAAGGTAGGGAAGCTCAAACCCGTGAAGACGATGCTCCTCTCCCGTCGCTGGGAGAAGCTGGAAGGGCTGAAGAGTGTTACGGTGCGCAGCCTCGATGGCAAGCGCTGGGACACCATCGAGATCGAGAAGTAGTCGGTACTCCTTGGCAGTTGTGGCGTACATTTCGGGGCATGGGCTGGGGCACTCGGCGCGGGAAGTGACTATTTTGCGGGACTTGCCACCGGAAATTCCGCTTTTTGTGAAGACGGTGGCTCCGGAGTGGTTCTGGCGTGTGGAAGTGAAGCGCCCCTTCACCCTCATCCCCGAGAGCTTTGATGTCGGTTGTCTCCAGACAGACTCAATGACCGTGGACATTGCGGCGACGAGGGCCGCTTGGGAGGAACAGAACCAGCGCAATGAAGCGCGCCGCGCCGACGAAATCGCCTGGCTACGCTCCGTGAATGCTCGCCTTATCCTCACGGATGTGGCATCGTTTCCCCTCACGCTCGGGCTGCCGTCCGTGTGTGTCGCCAACTTCACCTGGGTAGATATCTACGCGGAGTACGTGGGGTTCGAGGGAATCGTCGCGCAGCTTGAGGCCGAGTACGCACAAGCAACCCTACTACTAGAAGCGGGGCTCGCGCTCCCGATGCCGTATTTCCCGCGCCGTGAATCGGTCGGATTGGTGGCGCGAGTGGGAAAGAGAAGCCCCCTGGCCCCCGATAACGGGGGGAATCTAAGGAATGCCCTGATCTACGCCGGGAGCTGGGGGATGCCGTTTCCTTGGGTGAGCTTGGAGCGCTTTGTAGGCTGGACGTTCTACACCCTCACACCGCCGCCGGGGCCTTGGCCACGCAACTTGGTGGTGCTTTCGCGTGAGGCGATGCCGCATGAGGACTTGGTCGCCAGTGTGGACTGCGTGATCTCCAAGGCGGGCTACGGCCTAGTGGGCGAGTGTATGGCCGCAGGAACGCCGCTCATCTACGGCCCACGTGAGGGCTTCGCGGAGTTCGCCGCACTCGATGCCGCCCTCCAAACCTGGGACGGTGGCATGCGCTTAGAGAGTGAAGCGTTTCTCAGCGCCGACTGGCCGCTGGAGGGGATTCCAGCGAAGGG
The DNA here is from genome assembly GCA_031387365.1 of Armatimonas sp. Classification (GTDB taxonomy): domain Bacteria; phylum Armatimonadota; class Armatimonadia; order Armatimonadales; family Armatimonadaceae; genus Armatimonas. The sequence continues at coordinate 3,290 of JANNDD010000491.1, forward strand.
AAGTGTCTCGCGGCTTCCCACTCCGGGGGCCGCCACCACGATCGCCACACTGGTGAAGCTCTGGAGTACCGACTAAGCCGCTTCGGCTGCATCCGACGTATCGGGGTGAAGTGCTTCGGAGACCACGCGCTGTGTGACTTCGGTCAGGTGCTCCTCCAAGGTGGCGTTCAGCGCCTCAAACTCTGGCCACAGCGTCTCTTTGACAAACGAACGGGTGACTTTGACCATGACCGTGGTGCGCTTTTGTCCACTATAGCGGTAGGGCTTGAGGTTGTAGCGCCGGAGTAAGGCCATGAAAAGCTGCTGCGCCCAGCGGTCCGTCATCGAAAACTTATACTCAACAAGAGGCTCGACTTTTTCAACTTCTTTTAGCCGCGCTAAAATCCGCTCACGGGCACCGGCTGCTGCCTCGCGCTCACCCACTGTACCCGGCCGAGCGTAGAGCGCCTCGATCCGGCGTAGCTTTTCAACCAGCTTCTCTTCATCCGTCATAGGCACCTATTTTATCAGCCCGCACTGTCGTAGGCACTGCGAATCCAGCCCATTAGCTCGTCGTTTACTTCGGAAGCATCGGTGAGCTTGATCTTGTGGGTACACATTCCTCCGGCGGGCTGCGCAACAAGACGCTCTGTGCCGGGAAGCGTTTTGTGGTTGATTCCCACCTCGACGCGGGTGTTGGTGGCCGGACCGATCATGGCGAACTGCTTCTTGCGCCGCAGGCTGACGTAGCCTTTCTTGGGCGCAACCTCAAACTCCCCGAACTCTTGGAGCTGGGTGAGGAGGGCTTCGTGAATCGGGCGAAGGGTAGCTTTGGGGCCAGTGTAGATCTCGTCCAGAACGGCATCCTCACTCTTGCCTTCGGCGGCGAACGTTCCGCTGGAGGCGCAGGCAAAGTGCACGAGTGCGTTCGCATCGCCGTGCCCTAGGCCAAAGGCTGCTTGGGCATGAGTGCGTAGCTCGCTGTGCTTGGCTAGCCCTGTCTTGAGAAGAGTGACTTTAAGTTCGTCGCGAGAGGTGCCGGTCTTGATCTCGATGTTTTTGAGTTGGGTCTCAATGGCCTGGTCTAAACTGCTCATAAATGCCGACTCCAAGCGGCCTGTTCAAACCGGAAATGGGGCGTGGAAATTTTGTCAGAGAGAGGACTTGCGAAGTGCTTAGAAAGCGATACCATACTCATGAGCTTGCCGTGATCGGCACGGAGACGACAGACACTTTGCAGCCTGCCGCCCTGTGGCGACGAGGTCAAATGGGAGCCGACACCGGGTAGGGATGATGACGTCTCGTTTCAACCCGTTCGGCGCGCGCTGCGCGAAACGCCGGAGACCCTCCGCACCAACTTCCAGCCCGACACGGCAAGCTCAACAACTCACCTGCTTCTCAGAGTTTTGCGCTTCGGTGTTTTTGGACGCCGTAATGAATTCCAGGTATGAAATAGCTCTTCGGTACGCTCTCCAATATGGAGAGCATCATGTAGATAGTTCCATGCTTCTCCCAGTACCTCGTTGTGACTGATGTAGTCCTGGTTCGCGATATTTACACGCCAGGGAATCATGTACTTGCCCAAGGAATCCGTGTGAAATATGATTAGGCCTTGTGAGGTCGAAATCTCTATGCGGCGGCTGGGATACACATCATCATAAGGACGGTGAGGCTGATAGGGTTGGTCGTGGAGGTCAGCAGTTATAAGCAAAGCAAAGCAAGATTGGCTCACGGCAGTAGTGAGAACGGCAGGCCAGGCGAGCCGCACCTCATTGCTAAGTCCTATCTGGCCGATGGCTTCGCCATGGTAATCGCCACATTTATGCTTCAGCGTAGCAGTGAAGTCATTGTGACCATGCTCCGTTAAGCCGAGGAAGGCGTCGCATACTACAAGCATTTCTACATCATCAGGATCAAAGAGAAGGGCTTGGGGAACCATGATAAGTTGTTAGTCGGGGCCGAAGGGGCCGTCGTCGGTGTCAGCGGCGACTTTTTCGATGTCTTTGTCCTCGTCGTAGCTGAGCGTGACGGCTTCGGTGATAGTTTCCCCCACATAGCCGTAGAGACGCCGCAAGTCCCAGAGCGTGATCCAGGCGCGGACATACTGACGCATTCTGGTGCTGCCCGCGTACTCCAGCGTGTCTGCCAGGGACGGCGGCTGCCAGTCGTAGGCGGCGGCGTAGACGGCTTGAAGCGTGTCGTGGGTCTGGCGCACTTGCTCGCGACCCGGGACTTGCACACTGAAGTTGGTCGTCTCAATGGCCGCAATTCCGCGCTTGGCGTCCTCGATCTTGCTGGGCAGATCACCCGCCAGCTCCATTTTATCGGGCACCTTCAGACGATCTCCGCGCCGGTGCAGCACCTCACCCGCGTAGTCGTCGGTAATGGCAGCGACCACCAATAAACCGGGAATCCGTGTGTCCTCAGCGAGCCCTAAGAGCTGCGAGAGATGCGCGTAGGCTTTTCCCCGCGCCCGCAGACCGTAGCGAGAGATGAGCTCGGCTTCATCCAGCAAGATCACCCAGCCGGTGTAGCCCAGCGCCTTAAAGAAGCGCGTGAGAAAGGCAAAGCGTAGCAGCTCTTGATTTTTCTGAGGCCGACCCAGCGTGTAGTCAGAATCCGAGCCCAGCGACTTCAGAGAGGCACGGAACTCACTAAGCTTGATGGGGAAGCCCTGCCACTCCGCTAAAAGCTTTTCGGAAAGCTCTTCGTCGCTGCTTGCGAGGCGCTCAAAGAGGGTGAGAGATGCCCCAAAGCGTGGATCCAGCTCGGGCGTGCGGTGCACCCACTGGAAAAACTCCGCCCAGCCTGGGGCTTTCTCTGCGGAAAAGCCCTCCGCTAGCTCCGCGAGCGCGGGGCCGACTCTATCGGGAAGGGTTGCGCTGGCGATAGCGCTTCGGAGCACCTTGGTAAGATCCGAGAGTGGGGTTTCCTTGGAGAGTGTGACCCGCGAGCAGACAAAGTGGCTCTCGATCCCTAGATGGCGCAAGTACTCCAATAGATGCGACTTGCCGCTACCAAAACCGCCCGTGATTACCATTCCCCGCGCTTTCGTCTCTTCTTCGACACTGCGCAGCGCTTTTGCGAACTCTTCACTGGTGCGCTTGTGTAGCGGCGTGAGCAGGCGAACGGCGTCGCGGTTGGGAACACCTGCGCGAAGCGCCTCTAAGGCGCGGCGGCAGAGCTGTGGCTCCAGAGTAGGGACGGTCTCGCTCACGATGTCGGCACTCCTTCCAGATGAACGAGCATTCCTAGTGGGTTGCTGCGATCTTTGTCCCGAACATCCTCGATAGTGCGCAGCTTCAGTGCCGTGTAGCTGTTTAGTCCGCGCCGCTCGTTCTCGATCAGCCCCGGCCCGGCGGCGGCAACTAGCAGGAAATGGCGCAGCTCATCGGTACTGTCAATGCACTGGCGCAGCACTTCGTAGAAATCCTGGATCGCGGCTCGGGTGTAGCGCAGGCCACCGGGAATCTCAGAGACGACCGGGCGGATGTCTAAGAGAACCACGAGCCCCTTCAGGCCCAGCTTGGGAAGAAATCCCGCTAGGGATCCCAGCATGAGCCGCCCATTATGCCGCCCGATACGCTGGAAGAGTCGCAGACGCTTGAGCACGGAGAGGGAGCATTTCTCGCCACGGAGCCACTGATAGACCACTTCAGCATCGGAGGGGGTGACGCTCTGCGGGTTGAGCTGGCCGAGTACCAGCATCGCCATCGCATTTCGAAACTCCCGGTAGAGGCTATGGTCGCTACTGATCGTGTGGGCAACCCAGCGGCGCGCCTCCGCGAGCAATTCGGCGCGGGTGATGTCGTTGCAAACCGTCAGAGAGTCTACGTCGAGCGCACCGGACTCGGGAATCGTGTAGCCGCTCTTTTCCAGTTGCCCTCGGAGCCAGTGTTTGACTCCCGTTTCCCAGTCAATCTGGCGAGCAATCGCATGAAAGAGCTGCTCGATGAGCTGAACTTTTGTCTGCCCCGCATCCACCCAGGCCAGTCCGTAACCCCACTCGAGCGCCACGCCCGCCAGAGTCGCCAGCGCGGTGTCTACGGCATCCACATTCGGGGCAACGATCAAGCGAACGGCGGAGCCACCGTCGGCGATAAACTCCGCCAGGTACTCATTGTCTAGGCAGCGTACCCACTCGTCCAGTGCAACAGCCATATTTTTCTTCCTTACCTCTCCCCAACCCCTCTCCCGGGCGTTCGTTCCCGGGTACCCTTTGGGTGTGGGAAAGGGGCTTTCCGAACCAACCTCTGACTCCCCTCTCTTCCCCAGCGAAGCATGAGCGCCCGGGGGAGGGAGGGGCTGGGGGTGGGAGAGGTTTTCTAGTCTCCCGGCGGGGTGAATTTCACAGTGGCGTAGAGCTTCTCGCGACCTTGCCGGTCCACAAACGGCAGGAGCTTGGCCTTGCGCTCGCGGGACGCTGTGCTGGCGGGGAGGCTTAGCTCGTAGCCTTTTTTTGTCTCTGTGATGCCGCTGGTATCTAGGAAATACACATCTCGGGTGAAGTCTAGAAGCGTGTACTCTTTTTCGCTGCCGGGCAGGAGTGTTAAAATATCATACACTTGTGAGAGGGGCAGATCAATCCAGCTCTCCAAGCTCTCTTTGGCCCGCAGTAGCTCGTAGGCCGTGAAGAGTGTCTCGATAAAGCGCTCCGGGCGTGCTTTCGCCTCGCGTGCTTGTATCTTTTTCAGCGCAGCGGCGAGCACGGAGGGCCGCAGCGTGAAGTGCAGCGCTTTATCCACGCGAATAGCCGCTAAGTCCGGCTCACGGCGCACCAGAACCGGGTAGGAGAAAATGGTTCCGTCGCGCTCGTACACCGTCAGCCCGATGCGCTCCGCTTCGGCGAGTAGCTCGCTCAGAAACTCACCATCGCTCTGGAGGTAGGCGTTTGCATCGAAGTCGAACTCCGGGCACGCGCTCGCCCGCTCCGCCAGTGTTTCCGCCGAGGCTTGCGCTGAGAGCCGCAGTTTCTCTAAGTCGCGCACAATGCCATCCTCGGTGGCTTTCTGGAGCTTTTGCACCGCCGCGACGTGTTTTTTTGCCGCATCCAGCCACTCACGAATGGGTTTTTCGTGAGCGCTGAGTGTCTCGGAAAGTGTCATGAATCTCTCTCTTATCCTTCTAAAAGAAGCGTCTCAGGGTCTTCGATCAGCTCCTTGACCTTGACTAAGAAGCGGACGGCGGTGCTGCCGTCAATGATCCGGTGGTCGTAGCTCAGCGCCAGATACATAATCGGGCGAATCACAATCTCATCACCGACTACCACGGCCCGCTTGACAATATTGTGCATCCCGAGAATTCCGACTTGGGGGTAGTTGAGGATCGGGGTGGAGAGCATCGAGCCGAACGTGCCGCCGTTGGTGATGGAGAACGTCCCGCCCGTCAGATCAGAGAGCCCGAGCTTGCCCTCTTTGGCCTTGCCCGCCACTTCTTTGATTTTCTTCTCGATCGCCGCGAAGCTGAGCTTGTCGGCATCACGGATAATCGGCACGACTAAGCCGTCCTCTAGCCCAACCGCGATTCCGATATCGTAGTATTTCTTGAGAATAATCTCGCCGCGTGCATCGTCAATTTCGGCGTTGACCATGGGGAACTGCTTGAGCGCCCCGACGGTGGCCTTGGTGAAGAAGCTCATGAAGCCGAGGCCGACACCAAAACGAGTCTCAAACTCGGCCTTGCGGCGGGTGCGCAGCTCCATCACTTTGCTCATGTCCACTTCATTAAAAGTGGTGAGCATCGCCGCTGTGTTCTGTGCGTTCTTGAGATTATTGGCAATCGCCTTGCGCTTGCGCGACAGAGGGACACGCTCTACGGGCCGATCACTGGCCCCTTGGCCCCCAATAATGGGGGGAACAGCAGGTATCGGTGGCTTCTGGCTCCCCATTATTGGGGCGGGGGGGCTACTTAGCTTGGCTTCTACGTCCGCCTTGCCGATCTTGCCCGCAGGGCCGGTGCCTGGGACGCCGTCCAGCGGGACATTGTTCGCCGCCGCCATTGCCGCCGCCACCGGAGTGGCATCGGCCCCCTGGCCCCCGATAACGGGGGAAGAAGCTCCCCCATTATCGGGGGCGGGGGGGGGGACGCCGCCAGCCTCGATCACGCCAATCGCCTGGCCCACGGCGACCGTGGCTCCGACCTCGGCGAGGATCTGGGTGAGCACACCGTCGGTGTCGGCCTCGATCACCTGATTGACTTTATCGGTCTCGAGCTCGACCAGTGCCTCACGCGCTTTTACGGCCTCACCGGGCTTCTTCAGCCACTGGGCCACCGTCGCCTCGACGATGGACTCGCCCATCTGGGGAACTACTATCTCCAGCGGCATTTGCTACTTCGCTCTCTTTCTTGCGGGGACGTTCAGAAACGCCTCAGTGACAATTCGATACTGTTCGGTGTTGTGGGTCGTCTGGGAACCCTCGGCGGGGCTCGCTTCCTCAGGGCGACCGATGTAGACCGGCTTGAAGCCCAGCAGCTTCTCCAGGCGAGGGGCCATAAAGACCCACGCCCCCATATTTTGGGGCTCTTCCTGTAGCCAGATCACTTCCTGCACCGACGGGTAGCTGGCGATCAGAGCCTCCAGATCACCCGAGGGGAAGGGGTAGAGCTGCTCCACGCGGGCCACGGCAACACCCTCCGCCGCGAGATAGTCGGGGCGCTCGGTGTACTGTGGGGCCGCGCCGTAGACCATGTCGTAGTAGACTTTTCCACTACAGAGAACCAGGCGCGTGACGTTTTTCTTACGACTGGCATCGCGCGTGTCGTCAAGAATGGCCTGGAAACCGCCCTCTGAGAGCTCTGAGAGAGTGGCGGCGGCGCGGGCATGGCGCAGGAGACTCTTGGGGGTCATGACGACCAGCGGACGTGGATCTGTCTTGAGGGTGGCACTCTGGCGGCGAAGCAAGTGGAAGTACTGCCCCGCGGTCGAGCAGTTCGCCACGCGCAGATTACTGCCCGCACACTGGAGTAAAAATCTCTCCAGACGCGCCGACGAGTGCTCGGGGCCAGCGCCCTCATAGCCGTGGGGCAGGAGTAGCACGACCGTTGGGTTCTGCTCCCACTTGGCTTTCCCACTGACTATAAACTGATCAATGATCACCTGAGCGCCATTGACAAAGTCGCCGAACTGGGCCTCCCAGAGGACGAGTGTTCCCTCAGCGTGTACCGAGTAGCCGTACTCAAAGCCCAGCGCCGCCGTCTCCGAGAGCGGGCTATTGATCACCGCCAGCGAGGCTTTGGCATCGGGCAGGTGCTGGTGGGCACAGTAGCTCTTGCCATTTTTGATGTCGTGCCAGACCATCTGGCGCTGGGTGAAGGTGCCGCGCTGCGTGTCCTGACCCGTCAGGCGAATCGGGGTGCCGTCTTCCAGGATGGAGGCATAGGCCAGTGCCTCGGCATGTGCCCAGACAACCTTGCGCTCACCGTCAAGTGCGTTTCGCCGTCCGCCCAGAAAGGCTTTTTCCAGCTTGCTATCAATCGCGAAGTTCTCAGGGACAGCGTTCAGGAAGGCATTGGTGGTCTGAAGCTGCCTCGCAGGCACCGCTGTTGCGACTTGCCACGGGTCGCTCTCGGTGTGGGGATGGTCTTCATGCTTGGGATAGCCCGTTTTTAGAGCGATCTCTTTGGCATCTTCCAGACGTTTCCAAGCGGCATCGGTGAGCGCCTTTGTCTCCGCCTCAGTGAGAAGTCCGCGCTTGACCAGCTCACTGCCCCACTTAACGGCTAAGCGCGGAAACTGGCGGATCTTTTCGTACATCTGGGGCTGCGTGAAAGAGGGCTCCTCTTGCTCGTTGTGGCCCAGCCGTCGGTAGCCGACCAGATCAATCAGAAAGTCCTTGCCAAACTTTTGCCGATAGGCGACTGCGAGCCGCGTCACAGCCAGACACGCCTCGGGATCGTCGGCGTTCACATGCACAATCGGAATCTCAAAGCCCTTGGCCAGATCGCTTGCGTACATCGTCGAGCGACCGTCCTGGGGGGTGGTGGTGAAGCCAATTTGATTATTGGCGATGATATGAATTGTCCCCCCCACGCGGTAGCCCGAGAGCTGGGAGAGATTCAGTGTCTCCGCCACCACGCCCTGACCGGGAAACGACGCATCCCCGTGCACTTGCACAGCTAGCGAGGCCAAAATATCGCGCTTAGGGAGCCCTGCACGGTCGCGGCTCTCTTGCGCCGCCCGTGCTCGCCCAACCACGGCGGGGTTGACGAACTCTAGGTGGCTAGGGTTGGGTGCCAGTGTGACGGGCATCGAGACAGAGCCACCGTTTTGGTAGGTGAGCCGGAAACCTTTATGGTACTTCACATCGCCCGTGTAGGCATGGGTCTCGCCGCCGGAGCCCTCTAGGGCATCAATGGCACGCGGGTCGCTGGGGAACTCCGCGAGAACATCTTCGTAGGACTTCCCTAAAACATGGGTGAGTACACTGAGGCGCCCTCGGTGTGCCATGCCCATAACCAGCTCACGGGTTCCCGCCTTTGCTGCCTCGTTGATCAGCGTGTTGAGCACGGGTACGAGCATGTCAATGCCCTCGATGGAGAAGCGCTTTTGACCTTTGTAGGGCTGGACGCGCTCTAGGAACTGCTCGAAGCTGTCCACGGCGGTGAGCTGCTCTAAAATAGTCCTACGGTCCTCATCGGTGACCGTCGCAAAGAACCGGCGACTCTCGACCGCTTCTCTAAACCAGTGACGCTCCTCCGCAATTTGGATGTGGTCGTCTTCGTAGCCCACAGTTCCCGAGTAGACCGTTCGCAGGCGGCTGAGGGCTTCAAGGGCACTGGTCGCCCCTTCAGCACACGGCCCCCCGACCACGCTGGCAGGCAGCGAAGCCACAGCGGCCTCGGTGAGTCCGTGGTAGCTCAGAGATAGCTCCGGATCGCCGGGAGGGGGATTCACTCCCAGTGGGTCGAGCTGCGCATCGGCATGACCCATCTCCCGAACCAGCCGAGCCACTCGTCCCACACGAACAATCACTTCTACTTGGGTGGCCGTGAGTGCTCCCGGTGCGTCCGACAACGGAGCCGCAACCATAGAGCCGGTGTCGGGGGAGAAACCCTGGCTAAAGAAGGCGCGTGTCTCGGCATCTACGGAGTGAGGGTCTCGTTGATACTGTTCGTATAGTTCAAGTGCGTACCCGGCATTGGGGCCGTGGAAATCCAGCAGTGTATTCATTCGTTTACCGATTTATTATTGTACCGTGTTGTCGTTCTCGATAGATACAGATTAATTAAAGAACTTATCCAGGCGAGCCTGTGTCTCGCTTTTTTCCGCACCGCGCTCCGGAAAGTGGCTCATGGCTGTTTCAAAGAGCGTGATCAGCTCCGCATGGCGCGTACGTGCTTTTTCGAGGTTGCCGTCCACGACATTATACGCCTGGAGCTGATAGATCGGCTCCGTGTGCGAGTGAGCGATGATCAGAGCGATGCACGCTTCCCACTGCCCGAGTGCGGCATAGGCATAGGCAGGTGCAAGCTCGGTGGTTTCAGAGATCGCGCGGTACTTTCCCGCAGGCCCCTTCGAGACCGCGATTAGCTGCCGCCAGGTTGCCTGTGCGCCGTCGGTATCCCCTGCCTTCTCTTTGGTTTCCGCCAGTGCCCGGAGTGTCGCAAGATCATTGGGATCGGCCTCGCGCGCTTTCTCAAACGCAGTAACGGCCTCTGCAAAGCGTCCTTGTTGCTCGGCAAGGCGTGCGATGCGGAAGTGCCAGCGTGGGGTTGGCTCTAGTTCGGCGGCCTCCGTGAGCTTCCCGCTCTCGACGAGGGGGCGTGGCTGGGGGGGATAGATGCCCGTCTGATTCAGTAGCGCAAAGAGTAGACCGAGTGCGGCAGGTATCCGAAGGCTACCCCCCCGGCCCCCGTCCGACGGGGGGGATGGTGAGACAAGTAGCCCGAGAACTGTCCAGAAGGGCAGGGCGTTGCCGAGAATGGTCCACTCGGAGTCGAAGAAGCTGCGCAAGAGGGCGGCGAGGAGACCACCTAGTAGGGCACCAGAGAGCAACCTCCCCCCCAGCCCCCCTCCGGCTCCGCGAAGGGGGGAGCTGAAAACCGTGGCGACGATGGCGATAACTGCCCCCAGGAGCGCAGGGATGCCGCTCTCGGCGGCGAGCTGTAAGTACGACTGGTGGGCGTGGCCGGTGAGCTTCACGTCGGCGTAGCGCGGATAGAGCGCGGAGAACGTCCCCGGCCCAGTGCCAAAGACCGGGTTGCTTGTGACCATCTTTACCGTTCCCCGCCACGTCCACAGCCGAAAGGGATCGTCTAGGGGAGATTTTCGCGTGGTGTCCGTCTGGCCACCGGTCTTAGTTGCTCGGGAAGCCAGTGCGCCCTTGAAGCCAAAGCCGAGTGCAAGACAGGCAAGCACCAGCACTCCTAAACGCTGCAAGTTCAGTTCCCCCCGCCGGACAGCGGCTATAGGGTTGGCAAGCACCAGTGCCACTAATAATCCCAGTACTGCGGCAGCCCCGCCGACCCGAGAGCCACTTGCAATGAGGGCTCCAAAGGCGAGGGCACTGATAAGGCCAAAGCCAAGAGCGGCTAGCCTCTCTTTGGCTTGAAGGCAGAGAACAAAAGCAAGTGGCAGCAGTAACGCGATAAAGCCCGCCGAGAAGTTGGCGGAGAAGAACAGTCCTGGGGCACGGAACCAGTCCTGGCCGGCTTGCTTGGCCGCGCCGTACTGCTGCGCCGCCATTAGGGCATGAATTCCGAGCCCAGCCACCAAGGCAATGCTGAGTTTCTGCCGCTGGCTCTCGTCGGACTTGGCGGCGAGCGAGAAGACCAGCACGGCGCAGAGCAAGTCCAGCACGGCGGGAATCTGGGCGAAAAGTAGAACAGGCGAGGTGAAGGATTTTGAGTGCACGAGCAGCGAGAGCATCGACCAGGCCACGGCAAACCAAAGCCCAAACTCCCCTTCCCTGCCCTGAGGGAAGGGGCCGGGGGATGGGTTCGGGATGGGCTTGCAAGTACTGCAACCAGCACCAAAATTCGTAGCGCTCCTAAGCTCGGATCACTGCCGTATTGATCGCCTGCCGGGCTGCCGCCCAGAAACGGAGCGAGCGCGAGGGCGAGTAAGAGGGCGTAAAATCCGAGACGTTTAAAAGCTCCCCCGTTATCGGGGGCGGGGGGGGCATTCATTTTCGCCTCCTCCAATCTCTCCCGCCTGCTCCTGTGAGGCGGCGTTTGGCGATGCGGACGTAGGCGCGTGCCCAGATTCCCATCCAGACAAAAGGCTGGAGAGCCGCGGGGACTTTATCCGCGAAGAACGCACGGTGCTTCTGCCAGAAGCGCCACATGGAGCGGGAGTGCTCTTTAATCATGCGCTCAGCGGCATTGTCCGAGGACTTACCAATGGCGTGCGTCACGACGCAG